>CAZXIQ010000015.1:0-14995 GCA_964640785.1 uncultured Bacteroidaceae bacterium
CACTACTAAAGTAGTCTTTTCTGCTTTAGTTTTCAACTTCCTTTTTTATTTTTTTCGAAATTATTTAGGACAATATTGAGATAAATTTATAAAAA
The DNA here is from genome assembly GCA_964640785.1 of uncultured Bacteroidaceae bacterium. Taxonomy (GTDB): domain Bacteria; phylum Bacteroidota; class Bacteroidia; order Bacteroidales; family Bacteroidaceae; genus HGM04593. The sequence goes on from CAZXIQ010000015.1 coordinate 96, forward strand.
ATATTGGTTTTTTATTTTTTTTGAACTTGCAAGTTGTTTTTTACCGAAACTACAATGTTGCATTTTTCTGAAACAGCCGATACGTCGTGGCTCACCAATAGTATGGCGCAATTATTGTTTATCTCTTTTAGAAGCTCGTAAAGATGTTCTTGGGAACATGAGTCAAGATAGGTGTCAGGCTCGTCCAAAAGCAGTAATTTGGGCGACGATACAATGGCGCGTGCAAGAATGGTCTTTTGCAGTTCGCCGCCACTGAGGTTACCTATGGGTGTCGAGGATAGGTGTGTGAGTCCCATCTGTGTCAATGTTGTTTCTACGCGGCTGCGGTCGTCAAGGGAAATGAACGGGTTCCACATTTTGCGTGGTGTCAAAAGGCCTGTCTCTACAACCTCGCGTACCGAGAGTGGGAAACGTTTGTCTACTGCGGCATATTGTGGCAGGTAACCTATTGTCGGCGATGCTACCTGTTTGCCGTTGCTATAATGGCGTATGGTGCCTTTTTGCGGTGTCAGATGTCCTAAAAGCAGTTTTACGAGTGTTGTCTTGCCGCAGCCGTTGGCGCCAACAACGCCTATAAAATCTCCTTCGTGTATGCAGAAGTTTATGTCGGTCAGCAGTGGAGTTGCATTGTAGGAAAAATGTACTCCGGATATTTCAACAAGTTTTTTGTGCATTTTCTTGAAAGTTGTTTTTGTTTAATGTTTTTTTCTTGCAACAACTTGTAGTAGTAAAATAAACTGTTCCTTATTTACTTAAACAATCGGCTACGTGTAGCATCTCTTTGTGCCAGTCGTAGCTTAAAGGGTTTATTGTCTGCACCTCGGCATTAAGTTCGCGGGCAATGGCGTGGGCGTGATTCTTGTCGAATTCTGCTTGGATAAGTACATTACGTATGCCGTTGCTGCGCGCTTCGTCTATCACATGCTTGATGTGTGCCGCTGAGGGCTCTTTTCCATGCTCTTCGAGCGCTATTTGGTTAATGTCGTAAAGGCGGGCAAAGTATGTCAGCGACGGATGAAAAACAAGGAAACTTTTGCATGGGGTGTTGGCAAGTTTGTGGCGTATGGCTGTGTCGGTGGCTGCTATCATCTTTTCGACAGTTTGCAGTCTTGTCTTGTATGCGGTAGCCTCAGCTGTGTCTATGTGGCACAGGGCATCACATATATTTTGTGCAATCACGCTCATGTTGTCGGGCGAGGTCCACATGTGGGGGTCGTCGTCCACACGCTCAATGCCTGAAGAGGTGTCTACGATGGGCAGTAGCGGGTACAGCTCTTTTATCTTGTTTGTCCACGAAGTTTCAAAGCCTAGTCCGCCTACCTGAAAATAGGCTTTGCATTTTCCCAATTTTATCATCAGTCCCGGAGTGGGGTCAAATGTCTCGGGGTTGTTTCCTTTGGGTACAATGCTTACAACCTCCCACTTTTTGCCTGCGATGGCCTCGGCAATGTAACGATAAGGCTCTATTGTCACGGCAATAGTCGGGCGGGAATTGTCGCCACCCGAAATGCAGCTTGTCAGAAACACTGCAAGCAGCAGAGTGCAAAATGTAAATTTTTTCATAAAGGTTTCTGTTTCACTTGAAAATCAGTTCCACCACGCCTGTGTAAGAAAGTATAACTATAAGGTATCGTAATAATTTTCCGGCTGTCATTGTGACGGAAATTTTTATGGGGCTTACTCTCATAAAGCCCAGCAATAATACTATTGCTGTGCCAAGCAAGGGGACAAACGAGAGAAATGCAGCCCAGACACCTATTTTCTGTATTACTCTGTCGGCGCGTGCCATCTGTCGGGGCGAGACGTGAAAAAACTTCTCTACCCACTCGCGTTTGGCAAGACGAGCCATATAATAACAACTGAACCCGCCGATTGTGTTCCCGACGGTAGCCCAAATAATCAAATATATGGGGCTCAGCCCCATGCCCAAGAAAATAACGAGCAACACTTCACTAGCCATCGGCAACACCGAACCGGCTATGAATGCGCCGATTCCCATGCCTAAATATCCGTAGCCGCTTAAAAAATCCACTAACCAATCCATGTTTTTATAATAATTGATGCCGACCACAAAAAGAGTGACGATATTATATATATGTTCGAAATTTTTGGTGATAATGTCGAAAAGAAGTAGGCCGACAGTAGCGAATATATTGGTAAACGCCAAACAAGAAACAGGGCGAGCAGTTCGGGCTGCAACCAGCCTGTTAACCACAGGAACACGTTGAGAATTATGCAAAATATCATGCGTCTGCGCAGATGGGTGCGACCTATCGAGGCTGTGACAAAGAAGTGTATCATTGCAGGCAGTGCAACTGCAATTTCGGCAATCAGTGTCAGCAACATTGCCGGCGAAAGTGTCACGTGCGGCATTTGCCACGACGCAATAAAAAATTCTTTCAGCGAGTCGAGCAATAGCGAAAATGACGGGAAAAGGTATATTAATGCGCCTGCCGTCCACAAAGGTGTGGCGATGCCTAATAGTGCTGCAAAGAATGACCTTGCTGATAATTTTCCGCTAAGTGCGGGGTAAAGAAACAGTATGGGCAAAAATATAAAAAACTGCGGGAACAGCAATGCGAATGCTGTGGTGACGGCAAAAAGCGTGTATAGTTTCCGGGTAATGTCGGTTGAGGTGTCACAACGGAAAAGAAGCCCCATGATTATCACCGGAAACAGTATGGTGAAGAACGCCGATGCGTCGGGATATACATTGAAAACTATTGCTGCAACAAACATCATCATACATGGTTGCCACGGGACGCGACGTTCGAGAATTACGTAAGAGCCCATCAGCAAGGCTGCTATAAAAGAAAAAAACAGCGATGCGAGGCGTAGCAGGTAAACATTGCTGTCGGCAAGCAGTCGGGACGCCCAAGCAGGCGCATGTTTCACTTCTGAATCGGTGTAATACAAAGCACCTGCTCCCCAAAATATCAGGGAGCAGATAAACAGTATGGCGGCAGTGTATCTGCCGTCTGCAATACGTTTCTGTTGCGATGTATTATAAGTCGAAACCAATGTCGCTTCTGAAATATCTCTTTTCGAAATTTATTTTGTCTGCCGACTCGAATGATGCGGCAAGGGCCTCTTCGCGGTTCTTTCCATAGGAACTTACTGCTATTACACGGCCGCCGGCTGTAACCACTTTTCCATCCTTCTCGGCTGTTCCTGCGTGGAAGAGCACGCTGCCCGATACATTTTCCAAGCCTGTAATTTCAAAGCCTTTGTTGTAAGCCTCGGGGTAACCGCCCGATACAAGCATCACACACACTGCCGTACGTTCGTCAAACTCGATGGTTGTTTCGGCAAGAGTGCCTGTTGCCACCTTTTCAAAAAGTTCTACAATGTCGCTTTTCAAGCGCAGCATCACCGACTCGGTCTCAGGGTCGCCCATTCTGACGTTGTATTCAATGACCATAGGCTCGCCCTCGACGTTTATAAGGCCGAAGAATATGAATCCCTTGTAAAGAAGATTCTCTTTTGAAAGGCCCTCGACCGTTGGGCGGATGATTCTATCCTCTACCTTGCGCATCCACGCTACGTTGGCAAATGGTACGGGAGATATTGACCCCATTCCTCCAGTGTTAAGGCCTGTGTTTCCTTCGCCTATACGTTTGTAATCTTTAGCCTCGGGAAGTATGACATAGTCCTTGCCGTCGGTAAGCACAAATACCGAACATTCTATTCCGTCGAGGTACTCTTCGATGACCACTGTTGCCGAGGCGTTGCCGAACATGCCCGAGAACATCTCTTTCAACTGCTCCTTAGCCTCTTCGAGTGTGGGAACTATAAGCACGCCTTTTCCGGCGCAAAGGCCGTCGGCCTTAAGTACGTATGGCGCCTTAAGTGTCTCAAGGAATTTGTATGCCTCGTCAAGCTGTGTGCCGTCAAACGAGCGGTAGGCGGCTGTGGGGATTGAGTTTTTTTGCATAAACTCTTTTGCGAAACTTTTGCTGCCCTCAAGTTGTGCCGCGTCGCGCGAGGGGCCTATTACCGCAATGCTGCGCAGACGTTTGTCGTCGCTGAAATAGTCGTATATGCCTTTTACCAACGGGTCTTCGGGACCTACAACCACCATGGACACGTTGTTGGCAAGAACAAATTCTGCAATCTTGTCAAAGTCGCATACGGAAATTGCAACATTTTCGCCTACCTGCGATGTTCCTGCGTTTCCGGGAGCAATATATAATTTTTCCACACGGGGACTTTGGGCAATTTTCCACGCAAGTGCATGTTCGCGTCCACCGCTGCCTAATAGTAATATATTCATGGTATTTATTTTTTATCGTTTCTACTGTTTCTGCCTGCCTGACCGTGACGCGACGATGCTCCGCGACCTTTGAAATCTTTGTTCCCTTTTGTTGCGTGGGGTGATTTTTTGTCGCGTCCGCCGAATGCGGGCTTTGTGTTGCGGGCGGGACGTGAACCTTCGGGGCGTGCGTCGCGACGGGGTCTTTCGTTGTTGTGTGGCTTTTCGTTGCTACGCTCGTCGCGGTTGCTCTCTTTCGAGCGTGAGGAGCGTTCTTTTCTGTCGTTTCGCGATTTCAGGTACGCCTCGAGTACGCGGCGACGTTTCATCGAGGCAATATCCTCGGGGGTTATATTTGTATCACGTCCGCTTGTCTCGCGTTCGCGGCGGCCGTCTTTTGGCTCGCCGTTGATACCTGTCAGACGTGATTTTCTTTTTAGTGGCGCAAAGTCTTTATGCAAGGCGTTGCCTTCGTCGCGGAATCCGCTGTATTTCCCTTGGAAAAGTTCGAACTTGCGGAATTCGCAGTCGAGGTCTCCATTATATAAAGGTATGCGTGCCGATGCTTTTAATCCTATCTGGTCGAAACAATCGTAACTGCTGCTTATAATCCATGCCTCGTTGCCCGAGAATGCGTGTTTAAGGCGCTCGCCCAATATTTTATATGTGCCCAGCAGATTCTCCGATACGAGACGCTCGCCATAGGGGGGGTTGACAACCATTATGGCTCTGTTAGCGGGCTCTTGAAAATCTTTTATGTCGCGGCACTCAATCTCTATATAATCGGTCATCATGGCTGACTTTACATTGCGGCGTGCGCAACCTACCATGCGGCCATCAACGTCGTAACCGTAAATCTTGTGATAAAATTCTTTCTCTTTTGAGTCGTCCTCGTATATGCTGCTGAACAGTTCGCTGTCAAAGTCGCGCCATTTTTCAAACGCAAACTCTTTGCGGAAAATTCCCGGAGCTATATTGCGGGCTATAAGAGCGGCCTCTATGGGTAGTGTTCCCGAACCACACATGGGGTCTATAAAGTCGCACTCGCCGTTCCATCCTGTGAGCATTATCAAGCCTGCGGCAAGTACCTCGTTTATGGGCGCTGCACCTGTCTCTACCCTATAACCACGGCGATGCAACGACTCGCCCGAACTGTCGAATGCCAATGTACATTCCTCTTGGGCAATATGTATGTGGAACATAAGGTCGGGGTTGTTTATTCTCACCGACGGACGCTTGCCACACTTTTCGTTAAAATAGTCGGCAATGGCATCTTTTACGCGATAAGCTACAAATTTGGAGTGACGGAATATGTCGCTGTAAACAACAGAGTCTACCGAAAAAGTTGTGCCCCAGTCCATATACTCGTCCCAGTTCATAGCCTTTACTTTTTCGTAAACCTCGTCGGCATTTGAGGCTTTGAAATGAACGATGGGCTTAAGAATGCGCACCGCTGTGCGCAAACAGAAATTGGCTCTGTACATCATCTCTTTGTTTCCTGTGAAAGAGACCATGCGACGGCCTATTTGCACATTGTTGGCGCCAAGCTCTACCAATTCTTTGGCGAGCACTTCCTCGAGACCTTGAAAGGTCTTTGCAATCAATTCAAATTCCTCCATATAACCCAATAAATATATAAACAGAGTTTTATGCAGAGTTCTTCTCTGCCAATTATTTTGCAAAGGAACAAAAAAAAGCGATGCAAATCAACAAAAGTGCTTGTTATTTGCAGCGGAATAAACTACTTTTGTAAAGAAAAAAGTAAACATATATAATAAAAATGAAAAAAAGAGACATTCTTAACACACTGATAAGTTGCATCTTGACGGTTGTGATTTTTTTTACAGGAACATATTTGTTGCAAGGCCATCAATCTGGTGACGAACAGAATTCTCCACGTTCGCAAGTTCCCTATAATGTCACGTCGCCCGAAGTTCCGTCGAGCATAGAGTTTGCGGGGGAAAAAATCGACCTTACACGTTGCGACCTCAGAGAGCGTATGGACAGAGAAATACTTACATTTACCTATTCTCATATTAATACTCAATTAATGTTGAAACGCGCCAATCGCCTGTTTCCGGTAATTGAGCCTATCCTTAAAAAACAGGGTGTTCCCGATGACTTCAAATATCTGATGATTATTGAGAGCAATGGCGATATTTATGCCCGCTCGGTAGCCGGCGCGGCCGGATTATGGCAGTTTATGCCCGCAACAGGCAAGCAGTATGGCCTTGAAGTAAACAACTCCATCGATGAGCGTTACAATATAGAAAAGGCTACGCGCGTGGCCTGTCGTTACATAAAGAATTCATATAAGACGTTTGGCGATTGGCTGACTGTGGCAGCAAGCTACAATGCGGGCGAGGCAGGCATAAGCAAACGTTTGGCGTCGCAGAAAGAGAGCAAGGCGGTGAACATCTGTCTGCTGCCCGAAACGTCGCGGTACATATTCAGAATATTAACAGCTAAAATCATATTTTCCGACCCTGTACGGTACGGATTCCTGTTGAAAAGCAGCGACCTTTATCCTCCGGTTGCAATGACCGACACCATAGACGTGAACGATGCTGTTATTAACTTTACCGAAATAGCCAAGCGTAACGGGCTCAATTTTATGCAGTTGCGCGATGCGAATCCGTGGATACGCACGACAAGTGTGAAAAACAGCAGTAAAAAGAGTTACAAAGTGCTGATTCCAAGCAAAGAGTCACTCAATTACAATCCCGATGAAACAAAAGCGCATAGCAGTGCATGGGTCATAAGATAGCAAAATATTATAATCATATTTTATGATTGACAACGGCCCTGTTGTCAATTCCTATACCCATTTGTTGAAACATTGATGAAATTTTCATAATTTAGAGTTAAAAAACAAAACATTTGCATGAACTTGCAATAAAATCCGCAAATAAAGATTAATTTTGCTATCTGAATGGTTTTTATAAAAACAACAGTAATATGTACGACTTAGCAATTATTGGCGGCGGGCCCGCAGGATACGTGGCTGCCGAAAATGCCGGAGCAAAAGGCCTTAAGACTATACTCTTCGAAAAAAGAGAATTGGGCGGTGTGTGTCTGAACGAAGGGTGTATACCTACAAAAACATTGCTTTACGGTGCAAAAATGTACGACCACGCATCAGGTAGTAAAAAATATGGCGTGACAGCCGAAAATGTTGCCTTTGAATATAAAAAGATGGCCGACCGCAAGACAAAAGTAGTGCGCAAATTAGTCGCAGGCATCAAAATGAAAATGGAGCATGCTGGCGTCGAGGTTGTTAAGAGCGAGGCTGTTATTGTGCGCGGCGACGAGAATGGCATAACCATTGCATGCGGCGACACGAACTACGAGACAGCGCGTCTGCTCGTCTGTACAGGCAGCGAAGCATTTGTTCCACCCATTCCCGGGGTGCAGGGTGTAAACGAAACTATACTCACCAATCGCGAACTGCTTGCACTCTCGCAAGCTCCCGAGAGCCTGATAATAATAGGCGGCGGAGTGATAGGAATGGAATTTGCAAGCCTGTACAACAGCTTGGGAATAAATGTGACAGTGGTGGAAATGCAGCCCGAAATTCTTGGCGGCCTCGACAAAGAGATAAGCGAAATGCTGCGTAATATTTATGCCAAGCGTGGCGTAAAATTCAATCTATCCTGCAAAGTAACGTCCATCGACGGTAACATTGTGCATTACACCGACGCCGATGGTAACGAACAGAGCGTCGAGGGTGAAAAAATATTGATGAGCGTGGGGCGTCGTCCCACTCTTTCCGGCTTTGGACTGGAAAATCTTCCCATAGAAACAGAGCGCGGAATAAAAGTGAACGAATATATGCAGACAAGTATGCCTAACGTATATGCGGCAGGCGACGTGACAGGCTTTTCGCTTTTGGCTCACACTGCAAGTCGCGAGGGTGAGGTTGCAGTGAATCACATGCTTGGCATAGAGGACAAGATGGAGTATAATGCAATTCCGGGCATTGTCTACACTAACCCCGAAGTGAGCAGTGTGGGACTGACCGAAGAGCAGGCACGGGCACAAGGCGTGGAGTATCGTCTGAGTAAAATGCCGATGACTTTCTCGGGGCGTTTCGTTGCCGAGAATGAAGGACAGACGGGAATGTGCAAGATACTCACCGATGCCAATGACAAAATTTTAGGCGTACACATGCTTGGAAACTCGTCGAGCGAGTTTATATGTGCAGCTTGCATGGCAATAACCAATGGGCTGACAGTGAGCGACCTGCGACGTACAGTCTTTCCTCACCCCACAGTGAGCGAAATACTTAAAGAGGGAATATTTGAATTATAAGAGATAAAAAATAAAAGAAAATGGAACATAGCAATGTTAAGGCAGCCACCGGTAAATTGGGCGTAATGTGTGTGGGCCTCGGAGCTGTAACAACGACAACCATTATAGGTGCGCTTATGTCGCGCAAAGGACTGTCGCAACCCACAGGCTCTTTTGCATGCAAAGGCATCATGCGTTTGGGCACCGGTCGCGACAAAGTATATAAAGAGGTAAAAGACATTGTGCCGATTGCCGAACTAAACGACATTGTATTCGGAGCGTGGGACCTCTTTCCCGACAATGCGTACGAGGCAGCCGTAAAGGCTGCGGTGCTTAAGCCACAGGATATAGAGCCCGTGCGCGATGAACTTGAGGCTATACGCCCCATCCCCGCGCTATTCGATAAGAATTACGCGGCGAATATTGATGGGCCCAATGTAAAAAGTGCAGCCGGCCGTTGGGAATTGACCAATCAGGTGCGCGAGGACATCAAACGCTTTAAGGACGAAAATAATTGTGACCGAGTGGTTGTAATATGGATTGCAAGCACCGAAAAATATATACCTCGCGACAATAGCGTACACGGCTCATTGCAGGCTTTTGAAGAGGCTATGAAGGCCGACGACACGGCACGCATCGCTCCCAGCATGTGTTACGCCTACGCAGCAATGCGCGAGGGTTGCCCCTTCATAATGGGCGCTCCCAACCTTTGCATCGACATTCCCGCCATGTGGCAGCTTGCCGAGGAAATGCGCGTGCCCATAGCAGGAAAGGATTTTAAGAGCGGACAGACGATGATGAAGACTGTGCTTGCTCCGGCCTTTTTCACCCGACAATTAGGCGTTACAGGCTGGTTCTCGACAAACATACTCGGCAACCGCGACGGAGTAGTCCTTGACAATCCCGAGAATTTTGAGACTAAACGTCGCAGCAAAATGTCGGCAGTGGAAAATATTCTCGACAGCGACATATACCCCGACCTCTACTCTGATATTTACCACAAGGTGCGCATAAACTACTATCCGCCGCGCGGTGACGAAAAAGAGAGCTGGGACAACATAGACATCTTCGGGTGGATGGGTTACCCCATGACAATAAAGGTGAACTTCTTGTGTCGCGACTCTATACTTGCTGCTCCGTTGGTACTCGACCTTATACTTTTCTCCGACCTTGCCGCTCGTGCCGGGTATTACGGAATACAGGAATTCCTCTCATTTTACAGCAAGGCTCCGATGCACAAAGATGGCGACACGCCCGTGCATGACCTTTTCAAGCAATTTGCAATGCTTAAAAATGCCATACGAGTAATGGGTGGATACAAAGCCGACCAAGAATTGGATTAAAAAAATGGTTTTTGATAAATAACATGCCGTCAGTTTTTAACTCAAAAACTGACGGCATGTTATTATGGTGCTTGCGGTAATATTTACCCTAATCACTATAATAAAGAAATATTTAAATTATACCTAATAGACGAAAGTTAAATAAAAAATAGGCACTGAAATTAAATTTTATACAAAATATACAGTTATAAAAGATTGTAAATCTCTTGGTAATCGCATATTTTTGTATAAAAAAACACTCTTTTTGTAAAAAAAGAGAATAAAAATTATTTTTATCGAGTAAATATACTTACCTTTGCGCTCCAATAGCATAAATATGCAACTATGAAAATAAAAAATTCACGTCTCGAAGCAATCCGTCTGATACTATCGACACACGAAATAGGGAGTCAAGAGGAATTGCTGAAAGAGTTAAACAAAGAGGGGTATACACTGACACAGGCAACCTTGTCGCGTGACTTGCGACAGATGCGTGTGGTAAAAACCGTGGGAACAAACGGGCACTACAAATATGTACTTACACGTCAGCAGCAACAGCAATATAAGCACGACGGCGCGCAAGGCGAAATGCGCCCTATTGCACCAATGAACGAAGAAAACGGCTTTATCTCCATAAAGTTCTCGGGTAACATTGCGGTAATAAGAACACGTCCCAGCTACGCAGGGACACTCGCATACCATATAGATAATTGTGATTTTCCCGAAATATTAGGCACACTTGCCGGCGACGACACGGTGATGTTGGTGATGGCCGAAAATGTCTCGAAAAGCACGCTTATAAAAGTGTTGCATACCATTATACCCAATATTTGAATAAATAATAATATATACAGTATATATACATAAACATGGAAGATAACAAAACAGGCGAAGTTGAAATAAATGTAATTGTAGCAGATGCTTCGCACGAAAAGTATGTCGATGAGATACTTGAAACAATAAGCGCAGCAGCAAAAGTGCGCGGCACAGGTATTGCCAAACGTACCCACGAATATGTTGCACAAAAAATGCGCGAAGGAAAAGCTGTGATAGCACTCGCCGGCGAAGAGAAAGAGTTTGCCGGATTCTGCTACATAGAGAGTTGGGGCAACAAACAGTATGTTGCAAACTCGGGACTCATAGTTGTAGATAAATTCCGTCGTCGCGGACTTGCCAAACGCATAAAAAAGACCGCTTTCGACCTTTCTCGCAAAATGTGGCCCGATGCTAAACTCTTTGGTCTTACAAGCGGTGGGGCAGTGATGCGCATAAACACCGAGCTTGGCTACGTGCCCGTACCCTTTGCCGAACTTACCGACGACGAGGCATTCTGGAAAGGATGTCAAGGTTGTATAAACCACGATATTTTGGAGCGTACAGGCCGTCGTTACTGCATCTGCACAGCAATGCTTTACGACCCGACTGAAAAAGAAAATAAAAAAGAAAATAATTAAAAATAAAAGATATGAGCAAGAAGAAAGTAGTTGTAGCCTTCAGTGGCGGCCTCGATACATCGTTCACGGTAATGTACCTCGCACGCGAGAAAGGTTACGAAGTTTATGCCGCATGTGCAAACACCGGTGGATTCAGCGAAGAACAACTTAAGCAGAATGAAGAGAATGCCTACAAATTGGGCGCTGTGAAATATGTTACTCTCGACGTAACAAAAGAGTACTACGAGAAGAGCCTCAAATACATGATATATGGAAATGTTCTGCGCAATGGAACATACCCCATTTCAGTGTCGTCCGAAAGAATATTTCAAGCACTTGCCATTGCCCGCTACGCAAACGAAATAGGCGCATCGGCTATTGCACATGGCTCGACAGGTGCAGGCAACGACCAGATACGTTTCGACATGACATTCTTGGTGCTTGCTCCCAATGTAGAGATAATCACACTCACACGCGACATGACACTTACACGTGAATACGAGATAAACTACCTCAACGAGCATGGATTCTTTGCCGACTTCACGAAACTCAAATATTCCTACAACGTAGGACTTTGGGGTACATCAATTTGCGGTGGCGAGATTCTCGACTCGGCACAGGGACTGCCCGAGAGCGCATATCTCAAGCAGATAACAAAAACCGGTAGCGAACAGCTCAAGCTGACATTCGACAAAGGTATTCTGACAGCCGTAAACGGTGAAACATTCGACGACCCTATAAAAGCTATACAGAAGGTCGAGGAGATTGGTGCAGCTTACGGAATAGGTCGCGACATGCACGTTGGTGATACAATCATCGGTATAAAAGGTCGTGTAGGGTTCGAGGCGGCAGCTCCCATGCTCATCATCGGCGCACATAAATTCCTCGAGAAATACACACTTAGCAAGTGGCAGCAGTATTGGAAAGAGCAGGTAGCCAACTGGTACGGAATGTTCCTGCACGAGAGCCAATATCTTGAGCCTGTGATGCGCGACATTGAGGCAATGTTAGAAACATCGCAACGCAACGTTACAGGTACAGCCATTCTCGAACTTTTCCCCAAAGGATTCTCGACTGTAGGCGTAGACTCGCCCTGCGACCTTGTAAAGACAAAGTTCGGCGAATATGGCGAAATACAGAAAGGCTGGACAGCCGAGGATGCAAAAGGATTTATAAAGGTAACTTCTACACCCTTGCGTGTGTATCATAGTAATCACCCCGACGAACAAATATAAGAAAAACATACATCATGATAAAAGTAGGTATAATAGGTGGAGCGGGTTACACAGCCGGAGAACTTATCCGTTTGTTGCTCAATCATCCCGAGGTTGAAATAGAATTTATAAACAGCAGCAGCAATGCCGGCAACCGTATAACCGACGTACACAGCGGTCTTTTGGGTGAAACGGAACTTGCGTTCACTGACCAGATGCCTTTTGACAAGATAGACGTACTATTCTTCTGTACGGCACACGGCGACACAAAGAAATTCCTCGACCGCGAGCAACTGCCCGAGGAACTTAAGGTGATAGACCTGTCGATGGACTTCCGCATAAAGAGCAACGAACACGACTTTATCTACGGCCTGCCCGAACTTAACCGTCGCGACACATGCAAACGTCGCTACGTTGCAAATCCCGGATGTTTTGCAACATGTATCGAGCTTGGTCTTTTACCATTAGCAAAAGAGCATCTGCTCAAGGGTGACATTTCTGTAAACGCAATCACCGGCAGCACCGGTGCAGGAGTAAAGCCTTCGACAACCACACACTTCAGTTGGCGCAACAACAATATGAGCATCTACAAGCCTTTCGAGCATCAGCATGTGCCCGAAATTATGCAGTGCATCAAGCAGTTGCAGCCCGACTTTGAAGGGTCGATAGACTTTATCCCTTATCGTGGAGACTTTGCACGCGGAATTTTTGCAACATTGGTTGTAAAGTGCGACCTTGACATAGAGACACTCTACAAACTGTACGAAAGTTACTACGAGCGCGACTCTTTCACCCACGTAGTGACAAAGCCCGTAGACCTTAAGCAGGTAGTAAATACAAACAAATGCTTGATACACTTGCAAAAGCATGGCGACAAACTGCTTATAACATCAGTAATTGATAATCTGCTGAAAGGTGCAAGTGGTCAGGCCGTTCATAATATGAACCTTCTTTTCGGCCTCGAAGAGAGCGTTGGCCTGCGTCTTAAGCCTTCGGCATTCTAATAATAAAAATTAACACAAACTGTTGCCTATTGTATAAAAATGACTCGGCAACAGTTCCCAATAAACAGACAAAATGGATTTATACAACGTATATCCCCTTTTCGACATTAACATAGTAAAAGGTGCAGGGTGCAAAGTGTGGGACGACAAAGGAACAGAGTACCTCGACTTTTATGGCGGCCATGCTGTAATATCCATAGGGCATGCCCACCCACACTATGTTCAAAGTATCTCATCGCAGGTGCAGAAACTCGGATTTTATTCAAACTCGGTGATAAACAAATTGCAGACAGCTGTCGCCGAAAAGTTAGGTCGTCTGTCGGGTTACGAGGATTACAGCGCATTCTTCGTAAACTCAGGTGCCGAGGCCAACGAGAATGCTCTGAAACTCGCGTCGTTCACCAATGGTCGCACCCGTGTAATATCCTTTAAAAAATCGTTTCACGGACGCACATCATTGGCAGTTGAGGTAACCGACAATGCAAAAATCATTGCTCCCATCAACAGCAACAACCACACAACCTATCTGCCTCTGAACGACATTGAGGCTGTTCGTGCCGAACTTGCCAAAGGCGACGTAGCTGCGGTCATCATCGAGGGCATACAGGGCATTGGAGGAATTGTTGTTCCACAACCCGAATTCTTACAGCAGTTGCAAAAAGAGTGTACAGCAACAGGCACAGTGTTTGTACTCGATGAAATTCAGAGCGGATACGGTCGCAGCGGTAAATTCTTTGCTCATCAGTGGGCAGGTATCCGTCCCGACCTTATCACGGTGGCAAAGGGTATTGCCAACGGCTTTCCTATGGGCGCACTGCTCATAAGCCCCAAGTTCACACCCATATTCGGACAGTTGGGCACAACATTCGGTGGCAACCACCTTGCATGTTCGGCTGCACAGGCTGTGCTCGACGTAATTGAGAGCGAGAATCTTCTCGACAATGTGAACAAGGTAGGTGAATATCTGATGACAGAGCTCAAAAAATTCCCCGCCATTAAAGAGGTGCGCGGCAAGGGTCTGATGATAGGCATTGAGTTTGAAGAGCCTATAAAAGAGATACGCACAAAGTTGCTCTTCGAGGAGCATGTATTCACAGGCGTGAGTGGTACAAACGTCATTCGTTTGCTGCCCCCCTTGAGCCTGAGCATGGCACAGGCCGAGGAGTTTATCGCACGTCTGCACAAGGTGTTGGGATAAATAATATTTGATATACAAAAAGCGTCGCATCTTTTTATGGATGCGACGCTTTTTGTATATAAGAAAAATTTATTAGAAATTAAAACCTGCTGAAATTTTCAATGTTTTTGTGTCTGTATCATCAGCAATTTCCATGAAATCTGTTCCGTAGCTGAGACCTACATTAAATTTATTGAAATTAACAGCA
>CAZXIQ010000016.1:0-14696 GCA_964640785.1 uncultured Bacteroidaceae bacterium
ATTATAGTGACATAAGAATGTACCAATATAACTTAGTGTCGGCTATATTGATACATTCTTATATGTGAAACAATTTTCAATTTGCAGTTTGCTGCGGCTATTTTTTGCTTTTCTTAAGTAACAAGGCATCTGTGTCGCGCTCTTTTATAAGCTCCAATGCTTTGTTTACAATGTCGTCGTCCTCGTTTATAATTTGAAAATATTCGCTCATGTTCCACAGGTCTCGCGCGAGCAGTGCTTTCATTTGTCGGCGTATTTGCGGTAGTGATTTTTCGTATTCGGCCTCGTCTTTAAATTTTACGCTGTCGCGTTGTGCTTGACTACGCAGGCGTGAGAGTAGCTCTTCGTCTACTTCGAATTTCTTTTTGTACTCTTCGAAAGTGGGGTATTTCTCTTTCATTTCGGCGCGTTTGTCGTCGAGATAGCGCAGGGTGGCTTGTATTATTGTTCCTTTGCGTGCAAGGTCGCGGTGGTATTTTGTGTATTTTGTTGTGTCGAGCGATACAAAATAGTCGGGCATTATGCCTCCGCCACCGTAGACGGGACGTTGCAGACGTTTGGTGAATACTTTCAGCGAGTCGGGGAAGTGTATGCTGTCCTCGCTTGTAAGTTCGCCTCGATTGTAACGCGCCATGAGGTCTTCGCGGTATTGTATAGAGTCGCCATAGGGCTTTTGTATGTTACGTCCCGAGGGTGTGTAGTATCGTGCTATTGTCAGGCGTATCATTGAGCCGTCGGGCAGGTCAAAGGGGCGTTGCACAAGGCCTTTGCCGAAGCTGCGGCGTCCCACGATGATTCCTCTGTCCCAGTCCTGTATTGCGCCCGATAGAATCTCGGCTGCCGAGGCTGTATTCTCGTCTATTAGCACCACTACACGTCCTTTACCGAAGCGTCCGCCGCCTTTGGCAATGTAGTCGTAGCGTGGGAATACTCGTCCCTGTGTGTAGAGTATAAGCTCGTTCTTATTAAGAAATTCGTTGGCGATGTCTACCGATGCTTGCAGCAGTCCGCCGCCGTTGCTCTGAAGGTCGAGTACAAGGTCTTTCATGCCTCGCTTTTGCAGTGAGTCGAGCTTGGCGACAAACTCTTCGTGGGTCTTTTGCCCGAAACTCGAAATGCGTATGTAGCCTCTTTTTTTATCGAGCATGTAGGCTGCGTCTATTGTGGTGGTGGAAATTTTGTCGCGCACAATGTCAAAGGGTATCGGGTTGCTTACACCTCGGCGCAATACCTCTATGTGCACATTTGTTCCCTTCTTGCCACGCAGACGGCGCATAATGTCGTAGCGGTTCATTTTTACTCCTGCAATGGCTGTGTCGTTTACCGATATTATACGGTCGCCGGCAAGCACTCCTATTTTTTCCGATGGGCCGTTGGGGGTTGTCTGTATCACTACCAGTGTGTCCTCCACCATATTGAATTGCACTCCGATGCCATCGAAATTGCCCTGCATCGACTCCATCAGGCTTTTTACCTCTTTGGGGTCGGAGTAGGTAGAGTGGGGGTCCAACTGTTTAAGCATTGCTTTTATACCTTCCTCGACCATCTTGGCCTCCTGTACGCTGTCTACATAGAAACGTGTGATTACATTTTCGGTAATCATCAGTTTGTTAAGCTGTTCGGGGATTATGGTGCGTTTCTTCTCGCCTTGTGCCGCAAGCATCAAGGGGGCGAGCATCATGTATATAATAAGTGCTGTTTTTTTCATCGTTCTTTTTATTATGGTAAAAATTTGCTTACATCTTTTCCGTAGCTCATAAGTTCGCGTACGGCACTGCTGCTTATTGCTGCATATTGCGGTTCGCATGGCAGTAGTATTGTCTCTATTCCGTTAATTTCGCGGTTGAGGTCGGCAAGGTCGCGTTCATATTCAAAGTCCTTCACGCTGCGCACTCCGCGTAACAGGCAGCATGCGCCCTGCTCCTTGGCAAAGTCAGCTGTCAGCCCCTCGTATGTGGTAACCTCGATATGTGGCTCGTCGGCATATATGCGTGTGATATTTTCGACACGTTTTTCGGCTGTCGTTTGCAAGTCCTTTGCATTGTTGCGTCCTATTGCTATTATTATCTTGTCGAACATTGTCACTGCTCGCATCACTATCGAGTGGTGCCCGATGGTGTATGGGTCGAATGTGCCGGCAAAAAGAGCTGTTTTTTTCATTGTTGCTAATCGTTTGTTTTATCTTCTTCCACTACAAGGTTGTCAATAATAAAATTCTGTCGCTCCATGCTGTTCTTTCCCATGTAGTAACAGAGTAGGTCATCGACTTTATCGTCCTTGTGCATGGTTACCTGTTCCAAACGTATGTCTGCGCCTATGAAATTGCGAAATTCATCGGGCGAGATTTCTCCCAATCCTTTGAATCGTGTAATCTCGGGGTTGGGCGAGAGCTTTTCTATTGCCTTTATACGTTCCTCGTCGCTGTAACAATATATTGTTTCAAAGTCGCCTTTCTGCTTTTCGCCGTCGGCAGCTTTTTTGCCGCGTGCGACTTTGCGTTTGTTACGCACGCGGAACAGCGGGGTCTGCAAAATATAAACGTGTCCCTTTTTGATAAGTTCGGGGAAGAATTGCAGAAAGAATGTTATCATCAGCAGGCGTATGTGCATGCCATCGACGTCGGCGTCGGTTGCGACAATAACTTTGTTGTAGCGCAGTCCTTCGAGCCCGTCCTCAATGTTCAGCGCCGCTTGCAGCAGGTTGAACTCTTCATTCTGGTAGACAACGGCGCGGCTCAGCCCGTAGGTGTTAAGCGGCTTTCCACGCAGGCTGAAGACGGCCTGTGTGTTTGTGTCGCGGCTTTTTGTTATGGAGCCGCTTGCCGAGTCGCCCTCGGTGATGAAAATGCAACTTTCTTCTTTGCGGTCGCCTTTTGGGTCGTTAAGGTGTATGCGGCAGTCGCGCAGTTTGCGGTTGTGCAGGTTTACTTTTTTTGCTTTCTCGCGTGCTTGCTTGGCGAGCCCCGAAAGTTCTTTGCGCTCCTTTTCCGAGGCGGTTATCTTGCGCAGCATTTCTTCGCTGATGTCCGGGTTTTTGTGCAGGAAATTATCGAGTTCCACTTTTATAAAGTCGCCGATGAATTTCTTTACGCTGACACCTCCGGGTGACATGTGTAACGAGCCTAATTTTACTTTTGTCTGGCTTTCGAACACCGGTTCTTCCACGTTTACGGCTATTGCAGCCACAATGCCGTTGCGTATGTCGCTGTACTCGAAATTTTTTGCTGTGAAAAAGTCGTGTATGGTTGCGGCCACAAGTTCTTTAAACGCACTTTGGTGCGTTCCGCCTTGTGGCGTGTGTTGTCCGTTTACAAAAGAGTAGTACTCCTCGCCATATTGCTCGGCGTGGGTTATTGCAATCTCTATGTCCTCGCCTCTGAGATGTATGATGGGGTAGAGCCCTTCACTTGTCATATTATCTGTCAGAAGGTCGGCAAGGCCGTTGCGCGACAGTATGCGTTTGCCGTTGTATAGTATTGTCAGTCCTGTGTTCAGATAGGTGTAGTTGCGCAACATTGTCTCTATGAATGCCGGGCGAAACTCGTAGCCGGCAAAAAGTTCGTTGTCGGGGGTAAAGGAAATATATGTACCATTCTCGTCGCCTGTCTTTTCGGTGCGGTCCTCTGTCAGTATACCTTTTTCAAAGGTTACTATGCGCACGACGCCTTCGCGGTAGCTGCGTGCCTCGAATCGGCTGCTGGTTGCGTTTACGGCTTTAAGGCCGACGCCGTTCAATCCCACAGATTTTTTAAAAGCCTTGCTGTCGTACTTGCCGCCGGTGTTCAGCATGCTGACAGCCTCTATCAGTTTGCCTTGCGGAATGCCACGACCATAGTCGCGCACAATGACACTCTTGTTTTCTATAATGTCAATTTCTATGCGTTTGCCCGAATTCATCTTAAACTCGTCGATGCTGTTGTCGATGACCTCTTTCAACAGCACGTATATTCCATCGTCGTTCTGCGAGCCGTCGCCCAATTTGCCTATATACATACCCGGACGGGTGCGTATATGCTCCATGTCGTTCAGGTGGCGTATGTTGTCCTCGGTGTATGCCACCGTCTCTTGTGTGTTATTGTCGAGAAATATATTTTCGTCCATCTGATTAATCTTTTATGCTTTTTTTGTATGCGCGGCGTCGTTTGTGCTGTTCTTTCTCGAACATTTCCCATTGTGCCTGCACTTTTTCGTTGCTTTCAAGTTCGGGGTTGCTCTCAACGTCTTTGAATCCCATTTTTATGTAGTTGGGTAATATCTCATTTATAATTATGGCATTGACACCTTTTCCTTGATATTCGGGGTCTATTGCCACGATGAGAAAATCGAGACGGGTGGGGCGTTTCAGAAACAGTGCTTTTGCTATGTGGAACCATCCGAACGGAATGAGCCGTCCTTTGGCTTTTTGTAACGCCTCGGCAAGCGATGCTATTGTTATTCCCACTGCCACAAGCTTTTCTTCTTTGTCGGTGATGAGTGTAATCATGCGTCGGTCCACAAGCGACAGATACAATTTTATGTATTGCTCTATCTGTCTGTCGCTCAGCGATGAAAAGCCGTAGAGTGGTGCGTAACTTTTATTTATAAGCTCGAATATCTTTTTGCCATACAGACGTTCAAGCTCGCGGTTCGACTTGAATTTCTTGGCCTTAAGCCCGAATCTTTTTGCCACCATGCTTGCTATGCGCTCAATTTTTTCGGGTACTTTATCGGGCACTTTTATTAACAATTCTATCCAGTCTGTATCTTTTTCGTACCCCAATTTTTCCACATGTTTCGGGTAGTATGGATAGTTGTAGATGGTGGCCATCGTGCTTATGCGGTCGTACCCCTCTATGAGCATGCCTTCGGCGTCGAGGTCGGTGAATCCCAACGGCCCCTGTATCTCGGTCATGCCTCGTTCGCGTCCCCACAGTTCCACTCTTTCGAGCAGTGCCTTTGATACCTCTTCGTCGTCGATAAAGTCTATCCATCCGAAACGGACGGCATTTATGTTCCATTTTTCGTTGGCACGTTTGTTGATGATGGCTGCAACGCGTCCCACGATTTTCCCGTCGCGCATGGCGAGGAAATATTCCGCCTCGCAGAACTCAAAGGCTGCATTGCGTTTGGGGTCGAGTGTGCCAATCATGTCCTCGTAGAGGTCGGGCACAGAGTAGGGGTTGTCTTTGTACAGTTCGTAGTTGAAACGTATGAATTGTTTCAGTTCTTTTCGTGTTTTTACAGGTATTATGGTTACTGCCATCTTTGTGTCTGGTGTTTAATTGTTGGATATAAGATACACGGTGTATGCAACGTAGCAGCAAATGAGTATTGCGCCTTCGATGCGTGTAATTGTGGCTTTACCGCCGAATTTGCCTACAATGTATATGAGCAAGCTCGAGGCGATAAGCACATAGTAGTCGATGAAATTGAATCCGGTCAGCTCAATTGGGCATATTGTTGCTGTGCATCCGAGTATTAAGAATATGTTTATAATATTGCTGCCCAATACGTTGCCGAGCGCGATGCCTGCATTTTTCTTGCGTGCGGCGTTTACGGAAACGGCAAGCTCGGGCAACGAGCTGCCGGCCGACACTATCGTTATTCCTATTACAGCCTCGGATAGTCCTGCTGCTATTGCAATTTTTGTTGCTGCATCAACAAATATGTTTCCGCCCATGATAAGAAGGGCAAGGCCGCCGGCAATGTACAATGTTATTTTCCATACGTTCATTGATGCGCCGGCCTCGTCGCTGCTATCGTCGCTGTCGTCCTTGGCAATGGAGAATGTGTAGCGTATGAATATTGCCAAAAAACAGAGCAACAACATACCACCTGTACGTGAAATATATTCTCCGTCGCAGTTCACGCAGTAAATCATGCTGCCCGAGATAAGGGTCAGCACGATGGCCGATAACAGGTTGAACGGTATTTCGCGCGACAGCATTTTGTCACTGAATTTTATGGGGAATATAAGTGCTGCTACTCCCAAAATGAACAGTCCGTTGAAAATGTTGCTGCCAATGATATTTCCAAGAGAAATACCCGAACTGCCTTTCAATGCCGAGCCGAAACTTATGACAAATTCGGGCAACGACGTACCTACCGCAACAATGGTAAGTCCGATGACTAATTCGCTTATTTTGAAACGTCGCGCCAATGCCGAGGCACCATCCGTCAGCATGTTTGCACCCAAAAGTATTATTGCAAGTGCTCCGATGAAAAGTAAAATTGTTAGTATCATGTTTTTATTTTTGCGAATTTTAGATTGCAAACTTACTCAAAAAAACAATAACTTGTGTAAGAATAAATCTTGTTTCGGTAAATATTAATAGCCTATTCTGACTTTTATATAATTATTCACGTTCTTTGTTATTTGCGAAAATACGCAAAATTAATGAATAGTGCGCGGTTGCAGTGAAAAAAGTGCATGATATTTATAATTGTCGCACTACTCGTTCGAGAGTGAGTAAGGTCTGTCCTCGGCCTTTATGCCTCGCTTTGTGTTTGGTTCGGATGTCATCTTGGCCTCTATTGTACCACCTTTCATCAGGTCCGAGTGGGTGATGAAGTTGCGGGTGTATAGTTTACGATTGAACTTCAGAGAGTTTACATATATATTCTCGTCACTGTTGTCCGGAGCCTCTATAATAAATTTCTTCCCATTTTCTAAATGAATTGTTGCCTTCTTGAAGAGTGGAGCCCCCATCACATACTCGTCCGAGGCCGGACACACAGGGTAGAAACCTAATGCCGAGAATACGTACCATGCCGATGTTTGACCATTATCCTCGTCTCCGCAATATCCATCAGGGGTAGCCGAGTAGAAACGGTCAATTACCTGACACACCCAATACTGAGCCTTCCAAGGCTCTCCGGCATAGTTGTAAAGGTATATCATGTGCTGAACAGGCTGGTTGCCATGCGCGTAGTTGCCGGCATTCATAATTTGCATTTCGCGAATCTCATGAATCACCCCACCATAGTAACTCTCGTCAAAGATGGGTGGTACGGTAAATACAGAATCAAGCATGTTTACAAATTCCTTGTCGCCGCCCATCAAGTCTATCAAGCCTTGTGGGTCGTGGAATACCGACCATGTGTAGTGCCAACTGTTACCTTCGGTAAAGGCGTCGCCCCATTTGAGTGGCGAGAATGGCTTTTGGAACTCTCCGTTTTTCAAGCGGCCACGCATCAGTTTAGTTTCCTTGTCGTATACGTTTCGATAGTTCATTGCGCGTTTGCGGAATAGGTCAATTTCCTCTTGCGGACGTTTCAACTCCTTGGCCATACGGTAGATGCACCAATCGTTGTAGGCATACTCCAATGTGCGAGCCGTATTCTCATTGATATTTACATCATATGGAACATAACCAAGTGAATTGTAATACTCATGTCCCAAACGTCCCGAAGATGACACGCGAGGGTGTACATTTTCCGTGCCGTGTAACATGCCTTTGTACATTGTTTCAGCATCCTCAACCTTGACACCCTTGATGTATGCGTCTGCCAATACAGATGCAGAATTGTTACCAATCATGCAACCTCTGTGACCCGGGCTCGACCACTCGGGGAAAAACCCACTCTCTTTGTAGACATTTACGAAACCCTCTTGCATCTTCTTATTCTCCGATGGATAGAGCATGTTTAATAGAGGGAAGAGCGAACGGAATGTATCCCAAAAACCTGTGCCGGTATAAAAATAACCCTTCTCAATCTTGCCGTTGTGAGGACTATAATGTACTACTTCGCCGTTGGCGTTAATCTCATAATGTTTCATCGGGAAAAGTGTTGCGCGATAGAGGCACGAGTAAAATGTGCGTAACTGATCAACCGAACCACCTTCGACCTCTATTCGGCCCAAAATATCATTCCACGCCTTGCGACCTTTTTCCTTGAGCTGTTCCAAAGAGTCGTCACCAAGCTCCTTCAAGTTCAATTCCGCTTGCTCGAAGCTGATAAACGAGGATGCCACACGGGCATGTATTTGCTCACCTCGTTTGGTCCTGAAACCGATTATTGCTCCTACATGGTTGCCCGACTGCTCAAGCTCTCCGGCCTTCAGGTCGTTGTTGTGGAATGTGCTGACCATTTCTATGGGCTTGTCGAATTCTACGATGAAATAGTTCTTAAAGTCGCGTGGAACGCCACCCGAATTGCGTGTAGAGTAACCAATCAAACGGTTCTTGCTTTTATCGACCTTTATATAAGAGCCTCTGTCGAATGCATCCACTACAATGTATGATTGCTCCGAAGATGGGAACGTGAAACGGAACAATACGGCACGGTCCGTTGGTGAGAATTCGGCAACAACATCATGCTCGGCCAAATATACTTGATAGTAGTAGGGCTTAACAATTTCTGCCTTGTGCGAGAACCAGCTTGCGCGGCGATTTTGATTAAATTCGGGGCTTCCTACAACGGGCATGATAGAGAACTGACCATAATCATTAATCCAAGGACTCGGCTGGTGTGTTTGCTTGAAACCTTTGATTTTGTGTTCGGTGTAACAATACATCCATCCATTGCCCATGTCTCCGGTCTGTGGCGACCAAAAATTCATGCCCCAAGGACGTGCTATTGCTGGGTATGTGTTACCTGCCGAAAGAGCAAATTCAGAGTGTGTACCCATTAAGGGGTTTACATAATCTACCGGGGAAAACTCTTTGTTCTTCGCAAATGTGAGCATGATGGTCATTAATGCCAAGATGCTTAGTAATGATTTTTTTAGCATATATTGGTGGTTGTTAATTCTTGGGGGTATATTGTGCTTGCTGCGGAAACATACTTCTATATTTTCACAGCGAATTCAGTCTTTTTTCGTAATTTCTAAGGGTAATGGGCTTTACTCTTTTACAAAACGCATCATTGCCCAACGGTTGTCCTCGGCATAAGCCTCGTAGCGCAGTCTGTGGCGCGCAGCCTCGGTTTTAAGAATCTCCATATCCTCTGTGTAGAATCCGCTGATGAAGATTACCGAGCCGGGGTGCATGCACGCAGCATAGCTGCCCATGTCCGCAAGAAGAATATTGCGGTTGATGTTTGCAATAATATAGTCGAATGTGTCATCTTTGCGCAAGGCCCCGGCGCCACCCAAACGCACTTCAATATCGGGTGTGTTGTTGAGTGCAATATTTTCGAGTGCATTCTCGTAAGCAAACTCATCAATGTCGATGGCAACAACATCCTTTGCGCCATGCTTGCGCGCAAGTATTGCCAGCAAGGCAGTGCCGCAACCCATGTCAAGCACGCTCTTGCCCTCCATATTTTCGCCCAGAATGGCGCGTAGCATGTGGCACGTAGTCTGGTGGTAACCGGTGCCGAAAGCCATTTTAGGGTCGATGAGAATGTCGTAACGGGCCTTGGGAACATCCGTGTGAAATGTGCTGTGAATAACACACTCCTCGCCCAATACTATGGGTTGAAAATAGTTCTTCTCCCATTCGGCATTCCAGTCTTCGCCTTCAATCTCTTCTGTCTCGTAAGTTATAGAAAATCCGTCAAGCGGAAAACTTTTCACAACCTCTTCCATTGTCTCGCCATCAAAAACTGCTTTTGGAGCATAAGCAGCCATTCCCTGCTCCTCGGGTACGAAACTTTCAAACCCGACCTCGGCAAGCAGTGCGGCAAGCACGTCCGCTGCAGCCTCCTCGGCGGGGGCTATATTAAAACTGACTTTTATATAATTATTCATATTCTTTATTTTTTTGCGAAAATAGTATAAATTAATGAATAGTGCGCGGTTGCAGTGAAAAAAAGTGCTTATATTTGCAATATCAACCTGTGCAAGTCGGTTTTTCCCCCGAAGTTTGCAAGGATAATTCTTTTTGAATGATTTATGAGTAAAAAAGTATTTGTCTCGGGCTGCTACGATATGTTGCATTCCGGGCATGTGGCCTTTTTCGAAGAGGCCTCGTCATACGGCGAGCTTTATGTGGGTATAGGCTCGGACAAAACCATACAGGACCTTAAAAACCGCAAAACGATAAACACAGAGCGCGAACGTCTTTATATGGTCAAGGCCGTGCGTTATGTTAAAGATGCTTTTGTAAATTCGGGTAGCGGCATTATGGATTTTGTCGAAGATGTCAAACACCTGAAACCCGATATTTTTTTTGTGAACAGCGATGGCTATACGGTGGAAAAGAAACGTTTCTGCGACGAACATTCCATCGAACTTATCGTCAGCAAACGCGAGCCTGCCGCAGGCCTGCCTCGACGTTCCACAACCGCATTGCGACAAGAGTGCAATATTCCCTATCGCATAGACCTTGCAGGTGGTTGGCACGACCAGCCTTTTGTGAATAAATTCACTCCCGGCTCGGTAATAACTATTTGCATAGAGCCCGATTACGAGTTTAACAATCGCAGCGGCATGAGCACCTCCTCCCGCAAAGCGGCAAT
This sequence comes from uncultured Bacteroidaceae bacterium, assembly GCA_964640785.1. Classification (GTDB taxonomy): domain Bacteria; phylum Bacteroidota; class Bacteroidia; order Bacteroidales; family Bacteroidaceae; genus HGM04593. The sequence goes on from CAZXIQ010000016.1 coordinate 10,383, forward strand.
GGAAATGTGGCACGTCGATATTCCCGATGGCGACCGCGAGACACTTGCAAAGATGGTTTTTCGTTACGAGAATCCTCCCGGATGTGACTATGTCAGCGGTTCGCAAGATGCGATAGGCATAGTGATGCCCGGCCTTAACCGTCTCGACTATGACAATGGTTATTGGCCTGTGCATATTGAGAGTGTGCTCGACAATGCTATACTCGATTTTATAGAGAATAATATATGGTTGGTTCCTCTCTCGCCGCGTACGAGCGATTACAATGTGCTCGAAGATACGAACATCACAGAGCAGGGTGCACGTCGTCTCGCAGTTGCTACCGAACGCTGCTGGCAAGCCCTGCTTGCACGCGACGTAGATGCTTGGGGCTCAGCCTCGAATGATTCCTTTTACGCACAAATAGCAATGTTTCCCAATATGGCTCCATCCGATATTCTCGACATTGTCGCTTTGTACAAAGACAAAGTAAAGGGCTTTAAAATTTCGGGGGCAGGTGGCGGCGGTTATCTGATACTGATAAACGATGCTCCTGTCGAGAATGCTCTGAAAATAAGAATAAGAAGGAATTAACAGGCCGGGTATGTTGGCTTTAGCATGCTTTTTTAAAAGATTAAACAATTTCCAATAATATATTATGACAAGATTAACGATTTTTGTTTTTGCGCTTTTGGTGAGTATTACCACTATGGCGCAGGGAGTATGGTCGTCTGCTGTCGATAAGATAAAAGGTGAAAAATCATTTGTCTCGGCAGCAGCAACTGTGTTGCTCGACAGTGTAGGCGTAAACGTCTCGGACAACGGTTCCGGCACATTTACAATTCACAAAGTAGTCAGGGTGCAGAACAACAGCGGAGCATTGGCCCACCGTGTACTTATCTACGACTACGACCCATTGACCGCGTCGGCACGTTTCGACAAAGTTACAATATACGGCAACGACGGCTCGGTGCGCAAGGTTGATACCTCGGCAACATGTGATTATGCAGCTCCCGCACGTGCAATCTATTGGGGAGCGCGTCAAATAATGATAGAGCTTGGCGCATTGCAACCGGGTGACATTATAGACTACACCATTGCCAAGAAGGGTTTTACATACGCCCTGCTTGCCGACCTCCCGGCCGATGACGACGAGCGTTTCGTGCCTCCCATGCGTGGCGAGTTTTACGACATTGTGCCCTTTTGGGTAGATTACCCCACCGTGAGCAAAGTGTACAGTGTCAGTGTGCCCGAAAATAAGCCCGTGCAGTATGAATTTTATCAGGGCGAATGTCGCTCGTCGGTGCGCAAGGTTGCCGGCCGCAAACTATTTACATTCTCTACCTCTATGGTAAAGCCTTTTGCCTCTGAACGTAACATGGTGTCTCTGTATGATGTTGCACCCAAACTGATGCTATCCTCCACCGAAAAATGGCAGGAAAAGTCGCTGTGGTTCTATAATGTAAACGAGGATTACGGCAGTTTCGAACCACTACCCGAGGCGCAGAAAAAGGTAGACGAACTGTTGAAAGGCGTCAAGGACAATATGGAAAAAATATCAATCCTCACACATTGGGTAGCCGACAACATGCGCTATTCGGGTATTCCCATGGGCAAGGGCGAGGGATACACATTGCACAATACAAAGATGAATTTCACCGACCGTTGCGGTGTGTGCAAAGATAAGGCGGCACTGCTTATATCAATGTTGCGCATGGCGGGGTTCAAGGCCTACCCGGCAATGACAATGGCCGGCTCTCGCATAGAGACAATCCCTGCCGACCACTTTAACCACTGCGTGGTAGTCGTGAAACTCGAGGATGGCACGTACATGCCTCTCGACCCCACATGGGTGCCTTTCAAGCGCGAACTGTGGTCGAGCGCCGAGCAACAGCAGAACTACCTGCCGGGCATTCCCGAGGGGTCCGACCTTTGTCTCACACCCGTCTCGGACCCCATGAACCACTATCTTAAAATAAAAGCAAAAACCTCTCTTGCGGCCGACGGTACACTATCCGGCGAATTTGTGGTGAATGCCGAGGGACAGTCCGATGGTTCGGTGCGCTCTCCATTCTTGCAAGGAAACGCCGACAGAATATATCGCGCCCTCGAGACACAGTTGTTTGCCGTCTCTCCGCAGGCTGTGCTCGAAAGCTATTCGTGTAAAGATGCCAAGGATTATCAGAAGGCTCCCATCAGTCTGAAGATAAAATTTTCCATTCCCTCCTATGCGACAGTGGGCGAGGGTGTCATTATGTGCAAGCCGCTTGTGCTTACCGATATTTACAGTGGCGTTTGCTCCTTCCTGCGCGTCGATACAAGCATCAAAGAACGTAAATATGCTTTCAAGGACGGCTGTTCGCGATACGTGGAGATGAGTGAGACAATGACTCTGCCCGCAGGGTACAAAATGTTGCAAGAAGAGACAAGCTTTTCTATCGACGGCACTGTTGCAAAATCCTCGGGCAGCCTTGTGCAGACAGGTAATAAAGTGTGTGTCGAACGCAAAATATCTCTTGGCAAACGTGTTTACGAAGCATCCGATTGGGGAGAATTCCGCGCAGCTGTAAACGCATATAAAGCAATGGCAAATAATAATTTATTGGTATTTGAGAAGAAGTAAAGATGAAAAGAAACATAGTAACAATTATGGCAATGATGCTTGCCTTGCAGCTTTTTGCCGTAGCCGACGGCACATACAAAAGCATCATCAGCGAATATACACTTGCTCCCGACGGCGGTATTAAACAGCGTGTAAGCAAAGTGCTGAAATACAACACCCACCACTCATTCTTCAAGCTGTTCGGCGAGACATTTGTAGTGTATAATTCCGAGTATCAGAGTGTGAAAGTTGATACCTCCTATACAGTGCAAAAAGATGGCACGATAATTAAAACTCCGGCAAACGCCTTTAATTACGTCCTCCCTTCTATGGCGGCAAAGGCTCCCGACTACAACAAACTGACTGAACTTGTGATAACGCATACGGGGCTCGAACTTGGAGCAACATCATATTTGGATTATACACTCTCCACCGATGCAGGAATCTATGGCAGCCTCGACATTGAAGAGGTTATAGGTGTCGAAGGTGCCGACATTGAAAAGTATCAGGTAATAGTGAATGTCCCCGAGGGTACTGCTCTTCGCTGGAGCCTTTATGGTTCAAAGGTTAAGCCTGTGATAAAAGGCAACCGATACGTGTGGACCTTTACAAACGTCAAATCCTCAAAAGGTGAGGCAAACACCCCTTACGGCTACAAGGGAATGCCGCGTCTTTCGGCTACAACTTCCGAGGCTCTTGCCATGAATCTTACGCCTCTTACAGTAGAGACCCCCGACCTTCGTCGTGTACCACGTAGCTATATAGCCAACGCCACAGGTGACAAAGAACGTGCCGCAGCGATACAAAAATATATCGTTCAAGGCCTATCGTCGTGCAAAGTGCCCCCTTATCTTATGGCAAACAGCGTACGTCAGTGCGGTCGGGTGATGGAAACTGCATACGGTACCGAGGCCGAAAAGGCACTCGCAATGGCGAAACTTATGCGTGCCGAGGGATTGCAGGCACAGGCAGTGGTCGCTTTTCCTGCCGCACAAGATGTTAAGACCATCCGCAATGTGTCAGAGTATTTGGTTCTTTGTGGCGGCGTGTTTTATTCGGTACGCGCAATGGGTGAGTCTATGTTGCGTTGGCAATCGTCCCACTATTCGGTTTACGACCTTGCCGGAAATAGCATAGAACTCTCTCCCTCCGATACAGAAATTACTCTTTCGGCCGATGTAGTCTTGTCGGCACAGAAAGCCGAGGTTGATGGAAAGTATACGGTTACTCCCGCACGTACAACCAATAATAAAGAGATATTCAACGAAAAGGTAACCCCACTCGAAAGAAACGGCTATGTAGTATACAAATTCCCTTTACCTGTCTCGGGCTGCATGGACAGATGGGGGCTCAACCGTTTGAGCAAGGAACGTTCCGCGTCATTCGAAATACCTTATAAAGTAAACGAGTCCTATGAATATACAATAAAGTTGGACGGTGTACAGTCGGTTACCAAGAATGTGAAAAAGAATTTGAAAAATTCTGTCGGCAGCGTGAATATCTCCATTGCCAACGAAGATGGCAAGATTGTTGTCAAACGCTCAATCATGCTGAATATGACTGTAATTCCTGCAAACAAATATAAAGAGTTCTACGAAATAATGCGTTTGTGGAACAACGACAATATGCGCAAAGTTGTGGTAAAGAAACAGTAAACAAAAATAAATATACCTTACGCATTTGTTGTTTAAGGAATTTTTCCTATCTTTGCACCCGCTTTCGGCGTAATCGCTGT
>CAZXIQ010000017.1:0-14536 GCA_964640785.1 uncultured Bacteroidaceae bacterium
ACCGTATCGACCATATGGTTTCCGGTACACAGGCCGACCTTGCAATAAAAGTTTTTGGTCCCGACCTAAGCACTCTTTTCGCACTCGGGAACAAGGTAAAGGATATTCTCTCCTCAATGCCCGAGGTTGTAGACCTCAACGTCGAGCAACAGGTCGAGACGCCGCAGTTGCAGATACGTGCCGACCGCGAACGTTTGGCACATTATGGTATAAGCATGGAGCAATTTAACGCATTTGTCGAGGCTGCATTTCCGGGTAAAAAGTTAGGCGAGATTTACGAAAAAGAGCGTAGCTTCGACCTTATACTACGACTTTCCCGCGATAATACCGATAGTATGGAGGGTGTCAAGGATGCGCTCATTGATACTTACGATGGCAAGAAGGTGCCTCTTGAGGCGGTTGCAAGCATCGTGTCGTGTGGCGGTCCGGCGGCTATCAGTCGCGAGAATGTGCAACGCAAGGTGGTTGTGTCGGCCAACATTGCGAGCGGCAATGTGAATGGCGTTGTCGATAATATAATAGAATTGCTCGATAGGGAACTTCCTCTCGACGAGGGTTACCGCCTCGAATATGGCGGACAGTTCGAGAGTGCGCAAAGTGCTGCCCGCACTCTGTGGCTCACCTCTTTCATAGCACTGTGTGTGGTGTTTGCGTTGTTGTGTGGCGAGTTCAAGAGTATGAAACTTTCTGTGGTGGTGATGCTCAACCTGCCGTTGGCACTAATCGGTGGTGTTATTGCCACATATTTTTCTTCGGGTGTGATGAGTATTCCTGCCATCATAGGCCTGATAACTCTTTTCGGCATTGCTACACGCAACGGCATATTGCTTGTGTCGCGTTATCAGCATCTTCGTGCCGAGGGTGTTGCTCTTGACGACGCTGTGCGCATGGGCTCGGCCGACCGTCTGACTCCTATTCTCATGACTGCCTGTACCTCGGCACTTGCTCTTGTTCCTATGGTGCTCAGCGGTTCTTCATCGGGTAACGAGATACAGAGCCCCATGGCTGTTGTTGTGCTTGGCGGGCTTTTTACCTCGACGTTGCTTAACGTCTATATTATTCCCATAGTGTACAAGTGGTTGGTGCGTCGCGAATAAAAAAAAAGCCCATTCGGGCTTTTTTTTTATTCTACCGGTTCTCCCAGCAATGTGGCGGCTGTCGAGCTTGTAATGCGCACCTTTACAAAGTCTCCAATCTTGTAGTTCTTGCGGTCGAACACCACTGTGCGGTTCTGCTCTGTTCGTCCATAGAATTGCGCTGTCGAACGTTTGGACAGTCCTTCTATTAACACTTCGTATGTATTGCCGATACATTTTTTGTTGTTCTCGGCCGAAAGTTCCTGTTGCAATGCGATAATTTCGTTCAGACGGCGCACTTTTTCCTGTTCGCTTATGTCATCTTTAAAGTGCCTGCTTGCAAATGTTCCCGGACGTTCCGAATATTTGAACATAAAAGCTGCATCATATTCGCAATATTTCATGAGCGAGAGTGTCTGTTGGTGGTCCTCTTCCGTCTCGCCGCAGAATCCGGCTATAATGTCGGTCGATAGGCCGCAGTCGGGTACTATGCGGCGTATGGCGTCTATACGTTCCATGTACCACTCGCGTGTGTATTTTCTGTTCATGGCTTTTAACATCTCACTGCTGCCACTTTGTACGGGCAGATGGATGCTGCGGCACACGTTAGGCTCTTCGGCGATTACGTGCAGCGTGTCGTCGCTCATGTCTTTCGGGTGTGATGTTGTGAATCGTATGCGTGCACCGGGCGCCGAACGTGCCACGCGCCTAAGAAGGTCGGGGAAGGTGATGACTCCCTCTTCGGCCGATTCGAAACGATAAGAGTTTACATTCTGTCCCAACAGCATGATCTCCTTATAGCCTTTTGCCACAAGGTCGGCGGCCTCGTTAAGTATGCTCGAAAGGTCGCGGCTCCTCTCGCGTCCGCGTGTGTAGGGCACTACGCAGTAGTGGCAAAAATTGTTGCATCCGCGCATTATGGATATATACCCCGAGACACCTTTGCTGCATATTCTCAAAGGAATAACCTCGCGGTAGGTCTCTGTGGTGGAAAGCTCAATGTTCATGGCGGCGTGTCCCTGCTCGGCCTGTGCAATAAGCTCGGGTAGCGACAGATAGGCGTCGGGGCCGGCAACCACGTTTACTGAATATTTGCTTATAAGTTCCTCTTTTACACGTTCGGCCATGCAGCCAATTACTCCTATAAGTGTCTTTTTGCCTCGTCGCATGGCATTAAGCTGTTCCAGCCTGCCATATATTTTTTGCTCGGCATTGTCGCGTATCGAGCAGGTATTCAGCAGAATAAGAGCCGCCTCTTTAATGTCGTCGCACACTTCGTACCCGGCGACACGTAGAATGGAGCCTACAACCTCGCTGTCGGCAACATTCATCTGACAGCCGTATGTCTCTATGAATAATTTTTTCTCTACATCTTCCATATTTGCAGATTATTTTTGTATTCCGACTGCGAAGATACGTATAAAAATCTAAGAAGTTGCTTTTAATTGCCAATTATCTCGTAAAGTTTTTCTATCTTCGCAATCAAAATTGTTGATAACCTATGAATAAAGACAAATATATATATTGTTTGGAAATGAAAGTTCGCGACTACGAGTGTGACCTGCAAGGGGTCGTGAACAACGCCAACTACCAGCATTATATGGAGCATGCGCGTCACGAATTTCTCGAGAGCCACGGCGAAAATTTCGGTCGTTTACACAACGAGGGCATCGACGCAATGGTTGCCAAGGTGCAGATAGAGTATAAACTCCCTCTCATCAGTGGCGATAAGTTTGTGGTGGGCATAAATATCAAGCGTCAAGGGGCGAAACTGCTTTTCATGCAGGATATTTATCGTCTTTCCGACGGCAAACTATGCACGAAAGGTTGTGTCGAGACAATTTGTGTGCAGAATGGCCGTCTCACACGCGGCGAAATATTTGACAAAATGTTTGCAAAATATCTGACATCCGAATAATTCAATCACTTGGGCTTATGGAAGATTTATTGAAGGAATTTTGGCCGGTGGCACTGTTTTTTGTCATAAGTATAATATCTTATGTTCGTAACGATGCAAAAATGAAACAGGGCAAAGAGACGTCCCAGCCTCACACCCTCGACGAGAATTTCCCTGAAGTGGAATTAGTAGAGCCCTCCCTTACAAACCCTGCTGATGTTGTCGGCTCTCTACGTCTCTCCGGTAAAAAGCGCACAAATAAAGAATCGGCGTCGGCAAAGATGCCTGCAAATACAGCAGAAACTTCGGAAACATCAACATCCGGACGCGGTGTTAAGGTTGCGCTTAAAGACCGCTCCGATGCAAAAAAAGCATTCATATATTCGGAAATATTAAATAGAAAATACTAATAAAAGAATACACGACAATGAATTATCGCATAATGACAGCTGCCGAGGCAGCTACCTACATACACGACGGCGACGGCGTCGGAATAAGCGGCTTTACCCTGTCGGGAACCCCAAAAACCGTGCTTCCCGAGATTGCCAAAATAGCCGAAGAGGCTCATGCTGCGGGAAAGCCTTTCAAAATAAATCTTTACACAGGTGCGTCTACGGGCGACGCCATCGACGGTGCGCTTACACGTGCAAATGCTCTTAACTTCAGAGCGCCGTTCCTCTCCAACCCCACGGTGCGTACGGCGGTAAACAACAAAGAACTTACATACACCGACCTGCACCTCTCGCTCATGGCGCAAGACCTGCGTTACGGCTTTATGGGCAAGGTGAATGTAGCTATTCTTGAGGCAATAGACATTACTCCCGACGGAAAAGTATATCTGACGACAGCCTGCGGCATCGGACAGACAGTGGCCAATCTTGCCGACAAAATAATCATCGAACGTAACAGTTTCCACCATACAGAGGGCTTGCACGATGTTTATGAACCGGAGAACCCTCCTTATCGTCGCGAAATTCCCATATACAAGGCCTCTGACAGAATAGGCAAGCCCTATGTTCAGGTAGACCCTAAAAAGGTTGTTGGAATTGTTGAGGTTAATCTTCCCAACGAGCCGGTGGTCTTCAAGGAACTTGACGACGTTACCCGTCGCATAGGCGAAAATGTGGCAAACTTCCTGCTCTCCGACATTAAACGCGGCATAATCCCTTCGACCGGTCTGCCCATTCAGAGCGGCATCGGAAATGTTGCAAACGCAGTGCTGAAAGCTCTTGAGACAAGCACCGAAATTCCGCCCCTCGACCTCTACTCCGAAGTATTACAGGACACGGTCATCGATCTTATGGAGCTTGGCCGCGTAAAGGCGGGCAGCACCTGTTCGCTCTCTCTCAGCCAAGAGGGTCTGCAACGAGTGTATGACAATCTCGACTTTTTCCGCGACAAATTGGTGTTGCGTCCATCTGAAATATCCAACAGCCCCGAGGTTATTCGTCGTCTCGGAGTAATTGCAATAAACACAGCCATAGAAGTAGACCTTTACGGGTGTGTAAACTCCTCGCACATAGGAGGAACAAGGCTCATGAACGGCATTGGCGGCTCGGGAGACTTTGCCCGCAACGCCTATATTTCCATCTTTACATGCCCCTCGACACTTAAGGATGGAAAAATCAGTTCAATAGTACCTATGGTAGCGCATGCCGACCACTCGGAACACGACGTAAGAATAGTTGTTACCGAATATGGTGTTGCCGACCTGCGTGGCAAAGGTCCCGATGAAAGAGCTAAAACCCTTATCGAAAATTGTGCCCACCCCGACTATCGCAATCTTCTGTGGGACTACCTTAAGATAAGCAAAAAAGCACACATCAGCCACAATGTGGCAGCAGCATTGGCACTGCACACAACCCTTGAACGCGAAGGCGACATGCGCCTCACCGATTATAAAAAATTTGTTTGATGAGAAAAAAACTCGTAACAGAAATGGAGCGTATGGGGCGCGAAGAGTTTATAAGCTCCGACAAGCTCCCATTGACAGTGGTAGCCGATAATGTGCGCAGTTTGCACAACGTCGGCTCCATTTTTCGCACCTCCGACGCCTTTCGTGTCGAACGCATTATGCTGTGCGGCATTACTGCCACTCCTCCGCACGCCGAGATTCACAAGACAGCTCTCGGGGCCGAGGATGTTGTGCGGTGGGAATATTTTGGCGACACGATGGATGCTGTAAAAAAACTCACCGACGAGGGCTGCGAGGTCTACGCCATAGAACAGGTCGAGGGCAGCATCGCCTTGCAGAATTTTCTCTGCGACCCTGCAAAAAAGTATGCCGTGGTCTTAGGCAACGAGGTCAAAGGCGTGGGGCAGCAGGTGGTAGACGCCTGTCGCGGCTCCATAGAAATACCACAGTTCGGCACCAAGCACTCTCTTAACGTATCGGTAACGGCAGGAATGGTCATCTGGGAATTTGCCCGTAAACTCGGTTGGGTGAAATAGTGCGTTTGTTGTTGATAAAATATCGGCTTGTATAAGCTAAGGCAATAAAAGTTTTCTATGAATCTTATAGTTTCATCCCAAATAAATTATTAAAACGGCTTAATTAATTGCTCTTATACCTATTTATATTAGCGGCAAATTTCTCTATTTAACTTTTTCTTTTTACTTTTGCGCCACGAAAAGCAGAAAGGCGATTGTATCATGCAGAAAAATTTAGTTATAGTAGAGTCACCGGCCAAGGCAAAAACAATAGAACGATTCTTGGGTAAGGATTATAAAGTTATGTCCAGCTATGGACACATCTGCGACCTCAAAGAGAAAGAATTCAGCATAAACACCGAAACGTTTGAGCCTGAATACGAAATACCGGAGAAAAAGACAAAAGTTGTAAGCGACCTTAAAACAGAATCCCAAAAAGCCGATACTGTATGGTTGGCATCCGATGAGGACCGCGAGGGAGAGGCCATTAGCTGGCATCTGTATACTGTGCTCGGTCTTAAACCCGAAAACACCAAACGAATTGTCTTTCACGAAATTACCAAAGATGCTATTCTGCGTGCCATTGCAACCCCGCGCGACATAGACACCAACCTTGTCTATGCTCAGCAGGCGCGTCGTGTGCTCGACCGCATTGTGGGTTTTAAACTCTCACCCGTACTTTGGCGCAAAGTAAAGCCTGCTCTTTCGGCAGGACGTGTACAGTCTGTTACCGTACGTCTGATAGTGGAGCGTGAACGCGAAATAAATAAATTTACCAGCGAGTCGAGTTACAGAGTAACGGCACAATTCCTGCCTGTAAACCCCGAAGATGGCAACTGTGTCATCAGTGGCGAGTTATCCACACGATTCAAGACCGCTGTCGAGGCCGAAAAATTCTTAAAATCGTGCGTAGGAGCAAGTTTTACGATAGACGACGTCAGCACAAAACCGCTGAAAAAAAGTCCTGCGCCACCTTTTACCACCTCCACTCTGCAACAAGAGGCGTCGCGCAAGTTGGGCCTCTCTGTAATGCAGACAATGAGGGTGGCCCAAAGCCTTTACGAGGCCGGTTACATCACATACATGCGTACCGACTCGGTAAACCTCTCGTCGCTGTGCCTTAATTCGTGCAAGAAAGTAATAACAGAAAAAATAGGCGAAAAATACCTTAAGACACGTAAGTACACCACAAATTCAAAAGGTGCGCAAGAGGCACACGAGGCAATTCGTCCCACATATATGGACAACAGCACCATCGATGGAACGCAGACCGAGAAACGCCTCTACGAACTAATATGGAAACGTACCATTGCCTCGCAAATGGCCGATGCACAGATAGAAAAGACCACTGCCAATATTGCCATAAGCGGACACGAAGAGAGTTTCGTGGCAACAGGCGAGGTAACTGTTTTTGATGGTTTTCTGCACGTCTACCGCGAATCTACCGATGACGATACTGCAGCCGAAACAAAAACTCTGCCGATGGTACACGCCGGCGAAGAGTTGCAGCCCCAACAAATTACTGCCACCGAGCGTTTCACGCAGCATCCGCCGCGATACACCGAGGCGAGCCTTGTGCGCAAGCTCGAAGAACTGGGAATAGGCCGCCCCTCGACATACGCCCCCACCATAAGCACCATACAGCAACGCGGGTACGTAGAGCGTGGCGACAGGCCGGGCATCGAGCGCAAGTACAGTCGCATGACGCTTGCCGACGGTTGCATAAATATCGTCGAAGAAAAAGAAAAGGTGGGTGCCGAGAAGTCTAAACTGCTACCTACGGACATAGGCTTGGTGGTAAACGACTTTTTGCTTGCCAACTTCCCCGAAATTATGGACTACAACTTCACCGCAACGGTGGAAAAAGATTTTGACGCCATAGCCGAGGGCGAGAAACGATGGGTAGAGCCTATAAGCGCTTTCTACAAAGAGTTTGCTCCGCAGATAAACAATATTTTGCAGACGAAAAGCGAGCATAAGGTTGGTGAACGTATTTTGGGCACCGAGCCGTCGAGCGGCAAGCCTGTGTCGGTGAAGATAGGTCGTTTCGGCCCCATTGTACAGATAGGAGCATCCACCGACGAAGAAAAACCGCGTTTCGCGCAGATGAAGCCCGGACAAACGATGGAAACAATAACCCTCGAAGAGGCGCTTGAACTATTCAGTCTGCCGCGCACGCTCGGAGTATTCGAGGATAGCAGCCTGACAATCGGCGCAGGTCGTTTCGGCCCTTACATAAAGCACAACAATATATATGTGTCGATACCCAAGGGCATCGACCCTCTGACAATCACCTTGGAAGAGTCCATAGAACTTATCCTCGCCAAGCGTAAGGCCGAGGCCGAACGTATAATAAAAACCTTTGAGGCCGAGCCCGAACTGCAAGTGCTCAACGGTCGTTTCGGCCCGTATATAGCATATAAAGGCAGCAACTACAAATTGCCAAAGACAGCAGTGCCCGCCGACCTTACAATGGATGCCTGTCTCGAAATTGTAGCACAGCAGCAGAGTAGTAATGCCGCACCCGCAAAAGGTCGTCGCAAATACACAAAAAAGAAATAAATGAAACGTATCATTCTCATAGGGTTCATGGGGTCGGGCAAGACTACGCTGGGTCGCGCACTTGCCAAGGCATTGGGTCTGACATTTATCGACCTTGACAACTACATAGAGTTGCGCCATTGCAAAAGCATCAATCAAATATTTGCCGAGCGTGGCGAGGAGGGGTTCCGCAGAATAGAACACAATCTTCTGCACGAAGTGTGTGAGTTCGAGGATGTGATAATTTCGGCAGGTGGGGGAACACCATGTTTCTTCGACAATATAGACTACATGAACGCACAGGGTACGACAATATACCTGCAAGTGTCCAACGAAAGGCTGCTCACACGTCTCAAGATAGCTAAAAGCCGCCGCCCGTTGCTCAAGGACAAGAACGACGAAGAAATAAGCAATTTCATTGTCGAGCAGATGCAACGCCGCGAGCCATTCTACACAAAGGCCGACCACACATTCGCAGCCGAACGATTGGAAGATAAAGAGCAGATAGCAGAGTCGGTTGAACGGTTCCGCAAACAATTCAATCTTTAAAAACAACCACCCATATACAAACACGATAATACTGTTACAGATATGAGAAAATGGCGCATTGAAGATTCCGAGGAATTATACAACATTACCGGTTGGGGAGCTTCGTATTTCAGTATCAATGAAGAGGGTAACGTGGCTGTCACCCCTAAGAAAGATGGAGTTTCAGTAGACCTTAAGCAACTGATGGACGAACTGCAACTACGCGACGTGTCGGCTCCGGTGCTTGTTCGTTTCCCCGATATTCTCGATAATCGCATCGAGAAAATATCAGGCTGTTTCAAGATTGCGGCGCGGGAGTATGATTATAAAGGAGAGAACTTTATAGTCTATCCTATAAAGGTGAATCAGATGCGTCCGGTGGTAGAGGAAATTATGAGCCACGGTAAAAAATACAATATAGGGCTCGAGGCCGGTTCGAAACCCGAACTGCATGCTGTCATTGCCGTAAACACCGACTCAGACTCCATCATCATCTGCAACGGGTACAAGGACGAAAGTTACATTGAGCTTGCGCTGCTTGCCCAAAAGATGGGACGACGCATATTCCTTGTCGTTGAAAAACTCAACGAACTGAAACTTATTGCCAAGATGGGCAAACGTTTGGGTGTGCGTCCCAACATTGGCATACGCATAAAACTCGCCTCGGAGGGCAGTGGCAAATGGGAAGAGAGTGGCGGCGATGCAAGCAAGTTCGGCCTTACCTCAAGCGAACTTTTGGAGGCGCTGCAAATTCTCGAAAAATATGATATTAAGGATTGTCTGAAGCTCATACATTTCCACATAGGCAGTCAGGTGACAAAAATACGCAACATAAAGACTGCTTTGCGCGAGGCGTCGCAGTTCTATGTGCAGCTATATAATCTTGGCTTTAAAATAGAGTTTACCGACATTGGCGGCGGCCTTGGCGTCGATTACGACGGTACACGCTCGTCCAACAGCGAGAGTAGCGTGAACTACTCTATTCAAGAGTATGTGAACGATGCTATATTTACTTTTGTGGACGCAGCCGACAAGAATAACATCCCTCATCCCAATATAATTACAGAGAGCGGACGCTCAGTCTCGGCACACCACTCTGTGCTTGTCTTCCAAGTGATGGAGACAACGGCTCTACCGCATATGGACGAGGAGTGGGAGGTCGCAAAGGACGACCACGAACTTGTGCGCGAACTATATAATATTTGGGACAATCTGAACCAACGTAACATGCTCGAGGCGTGGCACGACGCTATGCAGATACGCGACGAGGCATTGGAACTTTTCAGTCACGGCATTGTAGACCTTAAGACACGCGCCCAGATAGAGCGACTATTCTGGTCGGTGACACGCGAAATAAGCGACATTGCAAAAAACCTGAAACATGCACCCGACGAACTTCGCAAACTGCCTAAACTGCTTGCCGACAAATATTTCTGCAACTTCTCGCTGTTCCAGTCCTTGCCCGACCTGTGGGCGATAGACCAATATTTCCCCATAATGCCCATACATCGTTTGGGCGAGCGCCCCGACCGCACTTGCACCATTCAGGATATTACGTGCGACAGTGACGGAAAGATTGCTAATTTCCGCAGCTACGGCAACCCCACAAATGCGCTTGCCGTACACAGTGTGAAAAAGAATGAACCATATTACATAGGTGTGTTCCTCGTCGGAGCCTATCAAGAGATTTTGGGAGACATGCACAACCTCTTCGGCGACACGAATGCTGTTCACGTCAGTGTGGACGAGAAGGGGTACAAGGTGGATAAGATAATTGACGGCGAGACGGTTGCCGACGTACTCGACTATGTTCAGTTCGATGCGCGCCGTCTGGTGCGCACGCTCGAAACGTGGGTGACAAAGTCTGTAAAGTCGGGTCGCATAACATTGGAAGAGGGTAAAGAGTTTCTCTCGAACTATCGTTCGGGACTATACGGATATACCTATCTTGAACCTTAACAGCATATATAAAAGATGAAAAAACAGATAACAATAATAAAAGTAGGCGGAAAAATTGTGGAAGAGCGCGAGTCGTTGCTTGCACTTCTCGACCGCTTTGCAGCAATAGAGGGTAACAAAGTGCTTATTCACGGCGGTGGACGTTCGGCGACACGAATAGCCGAAAAGTTGGGCATCGAGAGCCGTATGATTGACGGCCGTCGCGTGACCGACGAGGCTACCCTTCAGGTGGTAACAATGGTCTATGGCGGCCTTGTGAACAAAAATATTGTCGCAGGCTTGCAGGCACGCGGTACAAATGCGTTGGGACTTACGGGTGCCGATTGTAATATTGTGCATGCCCACAAGCGTCCGGTTAAAGAGATTGATTGGGGCTTTGTGGGAGACGTAGACGGCGCCGACGGAAAAATGCTTGCTGCACTCATTGAACAGGGTATTGTGCCTGTCGTAGCTCCGCTTACGCACGACGGAAACGGCAATATGCTCAACATTAATGCCGATACTATGGCTGCCGAGACGGCTAAGGCTCTTGCACCTTACTACGACGTGACGCTTACTTATTGCTTTGAATTTCCGGGGGTAATGCGCAACCCCGACGACCCCGAAAGTGTGATTCCCGAAATTAGAACCGATGACTATCGTCGTTTGAAGGAAGAGGGCATAGTCAGCGGTGGAATGATACCCAAGATTGACAATGCTTTTAATGCTCTCGACGGAGGTGTCAGAAAGGTTATCATCAC
This sequence comes from uncultured Bacteroidaceae bacterium, assembly GCA_964640785.1. Classification (GTDB taxonomy): domain Bacteria; phylum Bacteroidota; class Bacteroidia; order Bacteroidales; family Bacteroidaceae; genus HGM04593. The sequence goes on from CAZXIQ010000017.1 coordinate 11,172, forward strand.
ACGTGCCGACGCCATAGATGGCAAGCAGGGTACGCACATCATGCAATAATTCGTTTGTGAAAAGAGTAGAACACCACCCCCTTTATGGGGACATACATATTACCATAAATTCACGGGCGCGGAACATCATACTCCGCGCCCGTGGGGGTATAATAGAGGTTACTTTGCCGCCGTGTGCCGGGCGTAGCGACCTTATAAAAGCTCTCGACAAGCATGGTGAGAAATTGCTTGCCGAGTGTCGCAGATGTGTGCCTGCTCATATAGATGCCGATTACAGAATAGTCTGCGCGAATTTTTCTTTTATGTTGTCGGCAGGTAACAACAGCCGATACATTTTGCGTTACGATGGTACAAAGGCCACACTTTTTTATCCTCGAACAATAAATTTTACCGATGAAAAGACGCAGGATTTATTGCAACGTATACGTGTGACTGCTTTACGTCGCGTAGCAGGGGAATATCTTCCGCAACGCCTCGGAATGTTGGCCGGGAAATATGGATTTTCATATAACGCAGTGTCGTTGCGAGGCAGCCGCACACGTTGGGGCAGTTGCAGCAATAAAGGCAACATCAGCCTCAGCATATTTTTGCAACTTTTGCCTACGCATCTTTCCGACTATGTGATGTTGCACGAACTGTGCCACACGGTGGAGATGAATCACAAACTCTCTTTTTGGGAACTTATGGACAGTGTCACCGACGGACAGGCGAAAATGCTACGCGGGGAATTGAAAAAATATAAGCCCGATTTTTAGATACTGTTTCTATAACACTCTCCTAATCTTCGTTCTTTTCGCGCCAAGGACGCGGAACAGCCGGCAGACTGCGATTAATGCTTGCCACCAGCGGCACAAGTACTGCCGCTATGAGCAACAGAAAGGGTATCATCACCATCTTGTCGTCTACCGTGACTGCCTCAATATCTTCCGTGCCCCATATTTTCATACTCACAACCGCAATGCTGTTGTTAAGCACATGTCCGGCAATAACCGGCAACAGGCTGCGTGTCCTGTAATATATCCATCCGAAGATAATTCCGAGAAGTGTGGCATAAACCACCTGTTGGGGGTTCATGTGAATTGCGCCAAAGATAAGAGCCGTGATAATAATCCCTGTCCACGCGTTTGAGCAACGACGCATGAGATAACCCTGAATAGCGCCGCGAAACATCATCTCCTCGACAATGGGCGCAAGCAGTGCCATCGACACTACCCCCAAAGGTTCTTCGGACATTTCCATGAAAGTATCTTCCATAAGATCGGGCAATGCTACCCACTCCATGAGAATGTTCAGCACATACATCGAACCAAAGATAAGCGCAATAGTCTTTGCAAGTACCGACGGAGTAACCTCTGAAAATATTCTTGAAGAGATTTTTACATACCCGAAAGTGACAAGATGCCATATCATCAACAGAGCCGACAGAAACAACGATGCAGCCAGCAGGGCATTATTCGTGAAAATCCTCTCCTGTCCATCCCCGGCAATCAATGTCGCGCACCAATTTAAGGCGTAAAAACCATAGGTGCATACTACCTGATAGAAAAAATACCACAGCAGCACCTTTGCCACCCGCCATGCTCTATATTTAAAACTATCTTTGTCCTGTGTCATAAATATTATTTAAAATTCATATCTTCAACGAACAGCTTCAACATCCTTTATTATCTGTGCCTTAAGTTCGTCGAGCGACGAAAAATGGCGCTCCTCGCGCAGACGGCGCACAAACTCTGCGCAAATATTGCAACCATAAAGGTCGCCGTTAAAGTCTAATATAAAAAGCTCCACAGAGCGTTTGCCGCAACCGGTAACAGTGGGCTTTACTCCAACGTTCATTACGCCCTTGTACCGTTTGCTGCCAACCATTGCCTGCACTTCGTAAACACCGTTCAGCGGCAAAAGTTGCATGGGCTCTTCAAGCTCTATGTTTGCCGTAGGGAATCCCAACTTGCGTCCCAACGCGGCGCCGTGTACAACGCTGCCGTTTATCGAATAACGATAGCCAAGAAGCATGGCTGCACTTTCAACGTCGCCGACGGCAAGAGCACGCCGCACTTGCGACGAACTAACCTTGAGACCCGCCTCGTCGTATCTTGCTGCACGCACAACCTCAATGCCCGATTCGCGTCCGTAGCCAATGTACGCCTCGCTATTTTCGCCCTCAACAGGACGGCCGAAACGATGGTCGTAGCCGAGTACCAATAGTTTAACATTCAAATGTTTGGCAAGTATTTCGTGCATAAATTCGCGCGCAGTCATTGCGGCAAGTTCGCGGTTAAAGTCGAGCACCACACAACGTTCCACGCCCGTCGCAGCCAAACGCTCCATGCGCACACTCGGCGAGGATAGAAGAAAGGGTTGCGGCTCGGTGTCGAAAATCATGCGCGGATGCGTCGCAAAAGTAATCAGAGTAACCGGCAGGCCAAGCGCCGACGCTCTGCGTCGCGTCTCCTCTATCATGGCTACGTGTCCGCGATGTACTCCATCGAACGAACCAATGGTTGCAGCCGTTGGTTCGCGGCAAATATCATTAAGGTCGTATATTATATCCATTCTCTATTCCATTAACCATTGTGGCAGACAAGCATTGCGCACCATTATGTGCGATTCGATGCCCAACGAGGCCGCAGCAGCGCAATTATCATGCGAGTCGTCGAAAAACACACAATCGGCAGCATCAATACTTTCCGAGGCAAGCAACTGCTCGAAAATGGCAACCTCGGGCTTGCAGGCGTGCATTTTGAACGACAGGTAAACACCGTCGAAATAATCGGTGAGCGGACGCCCTTCGATGGCTGTCAATTTTTTCTCGACAACCTCCCAATGAACGGCATTAGTGTTGCTGAGCAAAAAGACCTTATAGCCTTTTTCGCGCAAAATGCGCAAACGACGAAACTTTTCGGGGGCAGCCTCGCCCAACATTGCGCACCACGCAGCCTTTATTTGCTCGCACACCGACGGAGTACACTCTTTTCCCATCGACTCGGCAAATACACGATACATATTATCGGGCGACACGTTGCCACACTCTAACCCCTGCAACAACTCATTTCTAAGGTTTAATCCATCGGTTAATAAGTGCTCACTAACGCCTAAATGCCTTAAAGCATCAAGTGTCGCCTCGGGAACGATGTTCAGCAGCACACCGCCTAAATCAAATATAAGATTCTTTCTGTCAAGCATTTCGGTACAAATAAAATTCAAACGGCAGCAATCCGTAAGAATAATTTTTTTGCGAAGATACAATTTTTGTCCCAAATTCTTGTTTCGTTACCAAAATTATATTACCTTTGCAGCGTATTTCAGTAGGAATACTCGGGCTTTTAGCTCAGTTGGTTAGAGCAACAGACTCATAATCTGGAGGT
>CAZXIQ010000018.1:0-333 GCA_964640785.1 uncultured Bacteroidaceae bacterium
AGAAGCGGGTCCTTACCCTCCTCGAAAAGATAGGGCACAAAAGTTTCTACACTCGCATACTCCACAGCCGACACAAAGGCAATCACACCCTGATGATTTTTGCGAGTAATGCGGTTGAGTTTCTCTACCGGCACACGCTGAACAGGAATATTCGTACCCTTCACGGCTGCAAAAAGTTCGCGCGAAAGTTCGCTCAAAATATCTCGTTTAATAAGTATTTTATCAATTTCCTTACCGGCATCTATCGCCTCGAGAACGGCGCGCACGCCGAATATCATTTCATTTTTTACCTGCATAGTAATCTCTTTATCTAAAAAAACAATTATTGTTTGT
>CAZXIQ010000018.1:343-14515 GCA_964640785.1 uncultured Bacteroidaceae bacterium
GTTGCGGGCTGCCTCAATAGCCGAATCGGTCATCTGCTCGCCACTCATCATCTGTGCAATCTCTTTCACACGCTCTTCTGTGGTAAGCTGCACAATTTTTGTGCGCGTGCCACACTCGCCTTCCTCTTTATAGACCTTGTAATGTTCACCGCCAAGGGCAGCAACCTGTGGCAAGTGTGTAATACTTATAACCTGCCTATTCATTCCTCCCATCTGCTGCATGAGCCTGCCCATACGCTCGGCAAGAACACCCGAAACGCCCGTGTCAATCTCGTCGAAGATGATGGTGGGCATGTCCATATACTCGGCAATGATGGATTTAAGAGCAAGCATCACACGAGCCATTTCCCCACCCGAGGCAACGTCGGCAAGCGGTTGCAAGGGACTTATACTGTTGGCCGAAAAGAGGAATCGGACAACATCACGACCGGTGGCCGTAAAATCGTCGGAAACGGAAAAATCAACCTCGAAACGTATCATGGGCATTCCTAAAGAGACGAGTATCGACGTTATTTTCTCTTGCAAAGAGAGAGCCGAACCGCGACGCTGTTCGGTCATCTGCGCACATAAGGTCTCCAATTCCCCACGCAGACGGCCACACTCTTTTTCGAGCGCCTCCAAGCGGTCGTCGCCACTTGTTATACGGTCGAGGCGCGCACGATAGTCATCTGCAACGGCAAGCAACCCGTCAATGTCTGCCACACGATGTTTTTTGAAAAGGTCGTACATAAGCGTCAAACGACCCTCGACCTGTTCGAGGCGAGCAGGAGAGAAAGAATTTCCATCGAGAAGACGACGCAATTCCTCGCAACAATCCTTCAGCTCAATGTAATTACTCTCTATTCTTTCAGCGAGAGCATCGGCCGGTCGGTAGTGTCGCGATATTTTTTCCATCGACGCCACTGCCTCGCGAAGAGACTGCAACAAACTTTTTTCGTCATTGTCGAGCAGTGTTATCGCACCATAAAGAGCAGATTGAATATCCTCGGCGTGAGCAAGCTGTTCGGCCTCTTGTTCAAGCTGCTCTTGCTCGCCCTCGACAAAGGCCGCACCATCAATCTCTTCGAGCTGAAAGCGCAACCACTCCTCGTCGCTGCGCACCGCCTCAAGTTCTTCCTTTGCGCGTATTAACTCCTTGCGACAGCTCTCGTAATTTTTGAACAAACGGCTGTACCCGGCAAGAATCTCACTGTTTCCGGCAAGAACGTCAAGCACATTAAGTTGATAATTTCTGTTGCCGAGTAACAAATTTTTATGTTGCGAGTGTATGTCGATAAGTTTGCAGCCAAGCTCTTTCAGAAGAGCCGCCGAAACAGGTGTGTCATTCACAAAAAAACGCCCCCTGCCCGTTGCCGAAAGTTCGCGACGGACAATACACTCCGTAGCATCATATTCAAGTTCATTATCCTCGAAAAACGCCTCAAGCGAAAGAGAAGAAATATCGAAACATCCCTCTATGATGCACTTATCGGCACCCTCACGCACCAGCTTAGCATCGGAACGCTCGCCTAAAAGCATTGATATTGCACCCAAAAGCACAGACTTTCCGGTACCCGTTTCGCCGGTAATAACAGAAAAGCCCGAAGAAAAATCAACCTCAAGCCTCTCTATCAATGCATAATTTTTTATATGTAACGATGTGAGCATAAATTTATCAGTTGGTTGAAATTTTATCCCACGAAGATGAGAGAGAAGGGTTTATAGACGACAATATTTCCACAACTTTTTTTCGCTCTTTATCTGCACCCTTGGAAAAAATGTTTATAAGTTCCTCTTGTTTATACTCGGTAAACAGTTTAGGGAAGTACGACAGCGGACGCTCTTGATAACCGGCCTGCAAAAGTTCGAGGCTCTTGGCAATCTCTGCGCGTCCATTGTCAGGCTCGCTGAACATTATGTCGAACCCTCTGCGATGGTATTGATACATCATTTGACGCACAGAGATAAGCGACGAGTTTAAATAGTCGTCGATGATGGTGAAACGGTTGCGTGTACTTGTTCCCGACTGCCAGCCGGTACCACCAAGGCTCTGCGCACCGGTAGCAATATTCATCGCCTTGTTGAGAAATTCCGAACCGCCAAGCTCGCCCATCGTGTCCATGTCTATGCCTATTATCAGATAGGCATAGAAAGCTATCAACGCCGTCAGATTATTATCGAGGTTGTCCTCGCGAAACTCGAGACGGTCGTAAGCCATATATTTGAATTTAACATCATTATCCTGATATTTGAACACCGGGGTACTGTACGACGAACCGTAAATGGGACGCAACGACTGAACCATCAACGTGCAACCGAACGAACCATCCTCGGCATACGACTCTACAACAAACGAAAAGTTACACGAGATTCGTTCATACTCTTCGTACTCGAAATTTGTCCACTTTGTGTTATTTATAAACTCGTCGAGCGAACTTTTCAGAACATCAAATACCTCGGTGTTTGTACCTTGAATCTTTTCGGTGTTCAGCGTAACGTTAGCTTTCAATTCCTGCGAAACGGCTGTTGCCGGCACAAGCATCAGCAACAGCAACGACACAAATAGCGCAGAGAGATGCTTTATAATGTCACGAGCAACCTCTTTTTTGCTTTTCAAGGGATACTGCGTGGCATTTTCGGCATCTATTATTGTCACTTTGTTTGTGTCTACCGCAAAGCCTGCTCCTTTGTCTTCCAATGAATTAAGGACAATAAAGTCGAGTTTTTTACGTGCAAGTTTCTCGCGGGCATTAACCTCGGCATTGTTTGTTTCGAGCGCAAACCCTACGAGACGCTGTTCGGGACGCTTGACTGCCCCCAACGAGGCGGCAATGTCAGGAGTAGGCTTCAGTGTAAGCAATAAATCCCCACCCTTCTCGCGCTTTATTTTTTCGTTTGCCTTGTTGTCGGGAGTAAAATCGGCAACGGCGGCACACAATATTGCAGCATCGGCATTTTCAAACTCACGTCTCGTCGCCTCGTACATTTCCGAGGCCGACTCTACATCTATGCGTCTTATCGCCGGGTGCGGGGTAGCGAGCGAGACAGGACCCGCAACAAGTGCAACATCGGCACCATTCAATGTACACTCCTCGGCAAGTGCAAAGCCCATTTTCCCCGACGAGTAGTTTCCGATGAAACGCACAGGGTCTATTTTTTCGTATGTAGGCCCTGCGGTTATTACCACCTTTTTCCCCGCCAACGAAGATGAACGGGAGAAATACTCTTCCATGTAACGAACAATATTCTCGGGCTCTTCCATTCTGCCCTTACCCACCAGATGACTGGCAAGCTCGCCGGCAGCAGGCTCTATTATTCTGTTGCCGTAACTCTTCAGAAGTTCCAGATTGCGTGCCGTCGAGGGGTGGGCAAACATATCAAGGTCCATAGCCGGAGCAACAAACACCGGAGCCTTCATCGATAGATAGGTTGTAACAAGCAAATTATCGGCAACTCCGCCGGCCATCTTTGCAATGGTCGCAGCGGTTGCCGGAGCAATTATCATTGCATCGGCCCAGAGGCCTAAACTCACATGGCTGTTCCACTCACCGCTGCGCTCGTTGAAAAACTCGCTCAGCACATTGTTGCCCGAGAGTGTCGATAGTGTCAGAGGAGCTATAAACTCCTTTGCGGCAGGCGTCATTACCACCTGCACTTCGGCACCGGCCTTCACCAATAAACGAACAAGTATAGCAGCCTTATAGGCAGCTATACTTCCCGTTATTCCCAGAACTATTTTTTTTCCTTTAAGCATATTCTTTCAAACTTTTAACAAGCGCACCCTGACCTCGGTAAGTTTCTGCTTGGTGTTAAGCGGAAAATCGCCGTTCATCATCCACCCATAATACCCCGGGTCGCGTTGCAACACATCGCTTACAAGCATTCCTTTGTAACGACCGAAGTTAAACACCTCGCGTCCCGCATCGTCATACACCATGCGTCCCGCATAATCTACGTTACGGGAAAATGAGGAGTAGTGCGACAGAAATTCTATGTCATTCTTAAGCACGTCAGGATATTTATCAAGTTGAGCCATAAGAATTTCGTAAGTCGCACGTGTGTCGGCAAGTGCGCTGTGCGCATCGACAAGTTCACCGCCGCAGTAGAATTTGTATGCAGCCGAAAGAGTACGCTGCTCCAATTTGTGATATATCACTTGCACATCCACAGCATTGTGACGGCTAAGGTCAATATTCACCTGCGCACGCAAAAATTCCTCGGCAAGCATGGGAACGTCGAAACGATTGGAATTAAACCCGGCAATGTCGCAACCTTCAAAGTCATTGGCAATGTCACGCGCCACTTCTTTAAAAGTGGGACAATCCTTTACATCCTCGTCGTATATTCCATGTACCGAAGAGGCCTCTTCGGGAATAGGCATTCCGGGGTTTATGCGCATATTTCTCGACAGCTCGTTACCGTTGGGCATCACTTTTATGTAGCATATTTCCACTATGCGGTCGGTGGAAACATTCACACCCGTTGTTTCGAGGTCGAAGAAAATGATAGGTTTTTTCAGATTCAGTTTCATACACTACTCTGTCAGCATCATAGGCATCAACAACATAAGCAATTCTTGCTGGCCCACCTGCTCGGCCGGGAACATTACACCTGCACGCGAGGGGTCGGCAAGCTCTATTACAACTTCGCGACCGGGTATATTGCCAAGAATATCAATGAGGAACGACGCGCTGAAGCCGATATTCATGGGCGCACCATCGTAACTGCATGTAAGGCTCTCCTCGGCAAATGTAGAGAAGTCTGTATCCTGTGCCGAAATTATCATATTATTATCCTGCAAGTGCAGTTTCACCAAGCTGACCTGAGAGGAGAATATTGCCACACGACGCAATGTGCTTATCATCGCTGCGCGGTCTACGGTAATCTTGCGTGGGTTATTCTGCGGAATTACAGAGTTATAATTAGGGTAACGTCCCTCTATAAGACGACATACGAGACGATAATTTGCCAATGTGAATATGGCGAAACGGTCGTCAAATTCTATAATAGTTTCACTATCGCCGTCACGGGCAAGAAGGCTCTTTAACAAGTTTGCCGGTTTTTTGGGTAAAATGAACGCCGATTTTTCGGCGCCTGTAACCGACAGGTCGCGACAGCGCACCAGCTTATGACCGTCCGATGCAACCATTGTGATGCTCTCGGGTGTAAAATCGAAGTACACGCCACACATCACCGGACGAATTTCGTCGTCGGCAGCAGCAAACAGCGAGCATGAGATTCCGTTTGACAACACTTCGGAAGGAATAGTGATTTTCACGGCATTTTCGCCCATGACAGGAGCCGAAGGATATTCGTCGGCATTCATACCTACCATGCTGTACTTTCCATTCTGATAATATATTATAATTTCAAGATTGTCTTTATTTACCTCGAAACGAAGCGGCTGCTCCGAAATTTCCTTTAACGAGTCGAGCAATATTTTCGACGACACGGCAAAGCGTATATCCTCGGAACTCTCGACAACCTCGAACGATGTATTCAGCGTATTATCGTTGTCCGACGCAGTAAGTCTTAAAGTGTTACCTTCTATTTCAAACAAGAAACAGTCGAGCACAGGAATTGCACTTTTGGAATTTATTACACGACTTATAGCCTGTAAATGGCTCGTGAGCAACGAGCTTGATACTATAAAATTCATATTGTTGTTATTTTTAGTTTATTCAAAAATACGTTCGCAATATTACAAAAAAACAACCGCCACACACATTCCCAAGCAACAAGATTATCTTTGCAATATTAATATTACAAAGATAACACATGATAAACTAAAATCAAAGAGACGACCTGTTTTTTTAAGAAATTGTTTAAATTTATATCGCCAATTTTTTTATAGAGCAAAAATAGGATGTTTTATTATTTTTTGTCGGGAGCGTAGCGGGCTAAGCAAGCGTGAAAAAAGAGAAAAACAGCATAAAAACAAAAATAAAAATAAAAAAACACACCGTATATCACAAAATTGAATTAATTTCGCATTAAATTGAATTAGAATTATGGAAATTACAGGAAAAATCATCGCAGTGCTGCCCGAGAGAGGCGGTATTTCAAAAACAGGGAACGAGTGGAAAACTCAGGAATATGTTATTGAAACTCACGAACAATACCCAAGAAAAGTTTGTTTCAACGTATTCGGAGCCGATAAAATTGCACAATTCAACATACAGGCAGGCGAGGAAATGACAGTATCTTTCGACATTAATGCTCGTGAATATAACGGCCGTTGGTACAACGACATACGCGCATGGAGAGTAGAGCGTGGCGCTGCTCCTGCACCCGCAGAATTTGCTCCCGCCACAAACGCAACCGCAGCAAATGCCGTCGATTTTTCGTCACAGAGCGAGGCCGACGACCTGCCCTTCTAACAACACAACAAGCGACATAATAAAAGGCCATTCGTTTTTTTTCGAACGGCCTTTTATTATGTCGCTTTTTTAAGAATTCATACTTAACAAGAATTCCGCATTATCTTTTGTCTTTTCGAGCCTGTCTTTCACAAACTCCATAGCCTCCATAGGGGTCATGTCTGCAAGATATTTGCGCAGTATCCACATTCTGTCGAGTGTCTGCTTGTCGAGCAACAGGTCGTCGCGACGCGTGCTTGAAGCAACTATATTAACAGCGGGGAATATGCGTTTGTTGCTGAGTGTACGGTCGAGCTGCAACTCCATGTTTCCGGTACCCTTAAACTCTTCAAAAATAACCTCGTCCATCTTGGAGCCTGTGTCTATAAGAGCCGTTGCGATAATAGTGAGCGAACCGCCATTCTCAATGTTACGTGCAGCTCCGAAGAAACGCTTGGGCTTGTGCAGAGCATTTGCATCGACACCTCCCGAGAGCACCTTTCCCGATGCGGGAGAGACTGTGTTGTATGCACGCGCAAGGCGGGTAATAGAGTCGAGGAAAATTACAACGTCGTGACCACACTCTACCATTCTCTTTGCTCTTTCAAGCACAATTCCGGCAATCTTCACATGACGCTCGGCAGGTTCGTCGAATGTAGAGGCAATAACCTCGGCATTCACACTGCGCGCCATGTCGGTAACCTCCTCGGGACGCTCGTCTATGAGCAACATTATCATATAAACCTCGGGGTGATTGGCAGCAATGGCATTTGCAATATCTTTTAAAAGTATTGTCTTACCGGTCTTTGGCTGGGCCACAATAAGACCACGCTGACCCTTTCCTATGGGTGAGAAGAGGTCTACCACACGTGCCGAAAGATTGTCGTAACTACCGTTGCACAAGGTAAACTTTTCCTCGGGGAACAGAGGGGTAAGATTGTCGAAAGAGACGCGGTCGCGCACAAGTTCGGGCGACATTCCGTTTATTTTATTCACCTTGACAAGCGGGAAATATTTCTCGCCATAGTTGGCAGGACGTATTGTTCCCTCTACCACGTCGCCTGTCTTAAGGCCATAATGTCTTATCTGATATTGCGACACATATACATCGTCAGGCGATGCAAGATAGTTGTAATCCGAAGAGCGCAAAAAGCCGTAATTGTCGGGCATTATTTCAAGCACGCCCTCTATCTTAAGAATATCCGCAAAGTCGTATGTCATCTGACGCGGGTCCTGCTTACGTTCGGCAGCGGCAGATGCATCGGGCACAGCAACCGATTCGTTACGTGTCTTTTCATTTTTTTGGCGTTGCCCCTTGTCGTTGCGTGCAGCCTGCTCCTTTTTCCCAAATTTGTTTATAAGCTCGGACGGAGCCTCACCCTTTTCGACAGGCAGCTCTTCGATGGGAATAAATTTTTCCTCACTCTCAACAGGGGCTGCCTCGGTAATTGCCTCGTCGGCAACCTGTTCGGGCTGCTGTTGCACAGCTTTAGGCTTGCGACCGCGTTTCTTGGGAGCAGGTTGCTCGGGCTGAGCAACAGTTGCATCGGCATCGACAACTACGGGAGCCTCTGCTTGTGTCTCTGCCGGCTCTTCGGCAGGCTGCTCGGACTGTTTGTTTTTAGGCTTGCGACCACGCTTTTTGGGAGCGGGCTTTTCGGGCTGAGCTGCGACTGTTTCCGCATCATCAGAGGGGGCTGTTTCGGTCGTCACAACCTCTGTCACTTTCGGCTCGGCAACCCCGACAACAGGCTCGTTCACACCCTCTGCTGCAACAAGAGGCTTTTCTTCAACAAGTTCCGGTTCAGCCTTCGCTTGAGCGCGTTTCGCCTCGGACTTATCAAGTTTCACAGCCTTGTCACCGGTTGCGGTATACACTTTACTGCCGGCCTCTTGCGATATGCGGTTGCGACGGTGGTTGCGACGGTTCATTCTGTTCTCTTCCTTGACAACAGCCGGAGCACCCGACTGACTGTTTCGGAAAGCCTGTTCATCGAGAATGCGATAAATTAAATCTTCCTTACCTAAAGATTTTGCATTAGACACGCCTAATTCCTGTGCAATAGCCTGCAAGCCCGACAAATCTTTGCTTTTCAGTTGTTCAATATAATACATATAATTTTTGATACGTCGAACGAAGAAAAACCCCTTAAGGGTTACGTTCACGATAATAAATTTATAGAAACTTTTTTGGATTTTTTATTGAAAATATGCTTTTGACAAGCACCTATTCTGTTTTCGCATGCAAAAGTATGTAAATTATTTCAAATACATAATTTATTTTGTCTCTTTTTACATCTTTATACACAAAAAACACAAAATATCAGTGTCGTTGCCCGTATTTCAGAACAACGACACTGATATAAAGTTCATTTGATAAATGATTATTGAATAATTTCTTATTTCATCAATTCCTCTATTTTGGCAACAAGAGCCTCACCTGTCAAGCCACGGGAAACTATTTTTCCTGATTTATCGATTATCAGCACAGTGGGTATAAACTCAACACCGTAAGCCTGAGCAACCTGATTGCTGCCGCCGTCGGGATTGCATAATTGTGTCCACGTCATGCCAAGGTCGGCAACAGCCTTTTTCCATGCCTCGCCATCAGTGTCGAGCGACAAGCCTACAACTGCCAAGCCTTTTTTTCCATATTTTTCATAAATACCTTTTATTTCGGGCATTGCCTTACGACAAGGCGTACACCAACTTGCCCAAAAATCGAGCAGAGTATATTTATTATTTTCCACTATTGAAGAAAAAAGCGTCTCCTTGCCATTTATATCTTTAAGTTCAAAGTTTACATATTTACCACCTTCGGCAGTCTCTATTGCGCCGGCCTTTGTGAGCAAGTCGTTACGAAACATGTTAAGAAACTGAGTGAAACGCTCGTCGCGATAAACCTCGGGCACAGAATCAATGAACTTACACAACTGCGCAGGGTCGCACATACGCCCCGAAGTGGATATAAGAAAAGCACCTATCGGATTTTCTTTATTTTTGCGCATGTGGTGCAACAACACATGCGAAATTTCACCGGACAAGGCATCGGCCAACCCTTGCAAACTATCACGCTCCTCGGCAGTCATATTATCGACATTGCGAATTGCAAAGAACACCTTTTCGGCACGACGCGACACATCGTCAAACTCATTCTTGTACTCTTGCATGGCATTGTTAAGCCCGGTACCCGACACCGTAGCCCCGTTCTTGCCGATATTAATTGATATTTTACCATTCTCCAACACCACAGGGATTATATCCTCGCCGCCCTCGACCATCGGATAGAAAATAAAGCGCACTATGGGAGTATCCTGTTTGCCGACAATCTCAAAACCACCATTTTTAATTTCCACAGAATCAATATAATCTATACTGCTGTTGGTAAGTTGAGCAAGATAAACTTTCCCATTTTCGGGAGCATTTTTATAAATTCCGCTTATCTTATAACCATCGACAGGTGAGCAGGCAAACAACATTAATGCCGCATAAAGTGCAAACAAAATATTTTTCATATACTATTATTATTAACGCGAATCAGCAGTTGGCCTCTGATTCCTTATAATTAAAAATTAATAAATAAAAACAGTGCAACAGCCAACTTTTCAAAACATGCACTGACAATCTTTTGACAGCTTATACTTTCGACATTTTTTTGAATTTCAGTCTTTTCATTCACATCCGCAAAGAGCTTTTACAAGCATCAACTTTTCCTTTCTTATCTTACACCCTAACAATTTATAAAATCCGATAATCAACAGTTCAATAACAAATTAACAATCTATTTCAAACTACCGATTCGTCGTTTACGGCAAAAATAAGGAAATAATATTAAACAGTGATATATTTTATTGATTTATTGTATTATTTTTTATCAGACCTAACGGTTGCAAAAGCTTTTCTGTCAAACGCTTGTTCTCGAGAACTATTTCCGCTGTTCCGGTCATTACTTGCCAAGCACGCAGACTATTACCATAATTTGTCTTCATTCCATTGGGGAATAAAACCGTCACTTTATAGTTACCATTCGCATCAGGCGTCTCATTTATATTATCAATAGTTCCTATTACATAACCATATTCGCTGTATGGGTAGTTGGCGATAAAAACATTCACTTGTTGTCCTGTTTTTATCTTGCCCGAGCCGATAGCAGGAATAGTTATTTCACCTATGTTCTTCATCGATGCATCTGTTGTTATACGTATATCAGCTTTTACAACATCGGGATAGTAAAAAAAGTGAGAACCAATAATAAGTGTAACGACTATTGCAAATATCACGGTTATTCCCCAACGCACTATCCATGATGGAATTTCGCCCATAACCTCCTGCACTTCGTCGCAGTGCATTGCCATGTCTATTTGTTGCTTTTTTAAAGCATCTATTTTTGTATTGTCTGCTTTGCTCATATCATCAGTGTTTATGTTTACTGCCCCAACTCCAACTGATTCTTTACAAGTGTGTAGTACGCTCCGCGCTTTTGTGTAAGTTCTGCATGTGTGCCTTGCTCTATCACTTTGCCTTTGTCTAAAACTATTATCTTGTCGGCATCCTTTACAGTGCTAAGCCTGTGCGCTACCACCACAACAGTCTTGCCCTTGTAAAATTCATGCAGATTTTCCATTATTATCTTCTCGTTGTTCGAATCGAGTGAGTTTGTCGCTTCATCGAAGAAGATGAACTCAGGATTTTTATATACGGCACGCGCTATAAGCATTCTTTGTTTCTGTCCTTGACTTATTCCGTTGCCCTCGGCTCCTATTTCTGTATTATAACCAAGTGGCAATGAATCAATGTAATCACTAATGTTTGCAACCTCCACCGCGTGTTGCAATCTTTCGTAATCAACTGTTTCGTCGGCTACGGCAATATTGCGTGCGATGGTATCGGAGAATATATATCCCTCTTGCATAACAGAACCGGTCTTGCTGCGCCAAAAATGTGGATTCATCATTGCCAATGATGTGTTGCCTATTTTTATGTTACCGCGATTAGGCGTGTAGAATCCGAGCAACAATTTTATCAAAGTTGTTTTTCCACTACCGCTTGCACCAACAATGGCAGTTACTTTATGTTCGGGAATTTTTAGTGTAACATCTTCGAGTGCATAATCTCTGTCCGCACCACTGTAACTAAAGGTTACATTTTCGAATATGATATCTTTCTTGTTTGGCAGTACTGCTATTTTCTTTTCAATATCCTGTTCTTCGTCGTTTCTGCTATTTATTTCGTTCAAGCGTTCGAGACTTATTTTGGCATCTTGAAACGACTGTACAAATCCTATAAACTCGTTGATTGGTGTAGCCACTTGCCCTATTATATATGTAAGTGACATCATCATTCCCAATGTCATATTACCTTCAACTACGCTTTTTGCTGCGATGAATGTTATTATGATGTTTGTAGAATGAGTAAAGAAAGTGGAGCCTATCTTCTGTACTTGTCCGAGCGCAAGCCCCTTGACGCTTATTTTGAATAGTTTTACCTGAATGTGTTCCCATTCCCAACGTTTCTGTTTCTCGCAATTGTTAAGTTTTATCTCTTGCATACCCTGTATCAGTTGTATAAGGTTGCTTTGGTCTTTTGCTGATTGGTTGAATCGTTTAATGTCAAGTTCGCGGCGCATCTTCATGAACAACATTATCCACATCACGTGCAACGTATTTCCAAAGAGGAATAGTGTCAGTATGTGCCAATTGTAGTATGCAAGCACAATTGCAAAGATGAAGAAATTTACGACTGAAAACATTATGTTGAACGAATTGTTCATTAGAAATCCCTTGATTCTGCTGTAATCTCCCATGCGTTGCATGATGTCGCCAACCATTTTAGTATCGAAAAAGCGCAAAGGTAATCTCATTAGTTTCATCAGAAAATCAGAGATTAGAGCAATATCTATGCGAGCATTCATGTGCAACATTATCCAACTTCTTATGAATCCCACAAGTAATTGCGACACAAATAATACAAGTTGTGCTATAAGAACAAGAGTAATAAAGCCTAAGTTTGCATTCTTTATTCCCACATCGACTATGGCTTGTGTAAGGAACGGAAAGGCCATTTGCAGGCAACTGCCAAGCATCATGCCCAACACCAGTTGCGCAAACTGCTGCTTGTAGGGCAAGAAATAACGGGCAAAATGTAAAAGGTCGCGATTAGTCTTGCTCTCGGGCTCGTCGGCTATGTTTTTAAAATCAGGAGTAGGTTCAAACAAAAGAGCTGTTCCACACGACTTGCCACAGCTGTGTGTGGAAATCCAGCATTTCTTCATGGCCTCTTCGTCGCAAACAATTTTTTTGCTCCCCGGGTCTGCTATGTAGAATTGCGATTTTCCGCATCTTTTCTTTTTTATCTTGTAGCACACTACAAAATGATTCTGATTCCAATGCAATACACATGGTAATGGAACATCACAGACAAGTTGCTCCAATGTTATTTTAACACCTATACTCCTGAAGCCTATACTCTCAGCAGCATCACTAATTCCCAACATTGATACACCCTCACGGGTTATGAAACATTTTTCTCTTAAAGTAGATAGAGAGTAATATTTTCCATAATATTTGGCTATCATCTGCAAACATGTGGGGCCGCAATCTTTTTTGTCGAATTGTATATAATGTGGGAATTGTTTTATCATGTGTTATTTTATGTTTATACTATTTTTCAGTGTCTGTCCTCGGGTTTTGTGGGGTCGTTTATTATGTTAAGCGGAACAAGTTCAATATAGTCAAAAAAATTAGATAAAAAATCTCCCGGCCAAGAACTCCATAACGTACCAATAAAACGGAAACGCATCCAATGTTCTCCTTCTTCAAGATATTTTATAGCAGCAATTTTGCGCACTGTTGTGTGACAATCTCTCGCAGGAATGCAACTTTTGGATGCTTCATTGTAGTTCAAATAACTGTCAGGAGCTTTCATCCATCCTTTATTTCTTAACAGTTTGTCATTCTCGGCGCCATTGTCATAGGTATCTTTATCTGCTACCCAACCTATGCTTGCATCGGTCATCGGAAGTTTTTGAACAATGGGCAGCCCACATATTTTACCATCGAAATATACTTGGAATAAGTTAGTTGCTCCCATCCAAGGATTATTATCCTTTTCGGGCATATAAACATCGTATCTTATTTCGTAGGTTCTGCTGGGAACCGGTGGCAACTTAATAGAAAAGTCATAGTAGTTCAAGAGCCCTATGTTGTCGCCATTGTAGTATCCCGGTTCACTTATCCAATATTCGTCGCTCATTATTCCTTCGCAATATCCGGGAGGGATATATGTGGCTCCATTCTGCCAAATGTTATTGCTTGCAAGTTCGTGTATCAGGGCCGAGAGGTCGAATCGCATGCGTTCGTTCAGGATATTCCCCACCATTTCATCCTCGTTGTAGATGAGTATTTTATCAATGGGGTGTATAATGCCATTTGAGGCAGCGGGGGCAAACGCTGAATATTGCTTGTTCATCTGTGTGAATTCCGTTAGTTCTATAATGCGCACGTTCAAGTGATTGCGCATTTCGAAATTATAAGGAATCGAGCGTTTGGAGTAGTTAATGTATATATTTTGCCCGTCAGTGGTGCTTAAAGGTTTCAGCACCTTCATTAGTTTGCCATACTTGGTTACAAAATAATTATAGTGGTCGTGTCCCGGATTGTTGAATCTGTTATAAATTTCACTTCCCAAGCCCGTTTCTGATGGCACTATCCTGTCATAAGTTATTTCACCATTGAGAAAATGGTAGGCAACGAATTTGTAGAGTGCATTTTTAGGGCTCGCATAAATTCCTTTGTCCTCTGTTCCGTACCATTTTTCGGCAAAAGCTATAAGGTCG
>CAZXIQ010000019.1:0-14172 GCA_964640785.1 uncultured Bacteroidaceae bacterium
TTTCTTCGAATTGCGTGAGTATATGTTTTTCGTTCTCGTACATATTGCACCAATCATTTTACAAATATATATGTATTTTCGGAGAATCGAAAAAAATAATGCTTTTTTTGAACTTTCAAGGGGCGATTTTTTAAAAAATTACTTTTGCTGCCTTTAATATTTTGCAATAATATGCTGCTTTTTGTTCTAATGGCAGGGGGTAGGCGCGTGATGTGGATGGCATGCGCCATACTTCTATTTTACGGCCGTCGATTGATATTTCTTGTTTTTCTCCGATGGCGGGTGGTGTTGCATTGTAGGGCGCGAGTAGGGTGTTTGCTGCTTTTTCACCTGTTACGGCTATTGTATTGCAGTGTGGCATTTTTTTTAGCAGTGTCGCTATGTACGATGTTGTTATTATTTGCAGATGGTTGTCCGATGCGTTTCCTTTTAGTCGTTTCACTTCGAGGGCGGTGTCGTAAAGGGCTATTCCTTTTTCGCTCATGATGCTTTTTATCAGTGGCAGATTGAAGATTTTCTCATCCTTTAATATAAAGTATGTGGGGTCGGCAAAAAGAATGTGTCCCATTATTTTCCAGAAGTCATTTTGTCTGTTGGGGTAGTAAAATTCCATTGTCCAGCGTTTGCGTGGGGGTGGAAAGCTGCCTAAGAATAGTATGCGTGAGTTTGTAGGAGCGAATGGCTCCCAAGGGTGTCTCTCTATGTTTGTTATATTCTCTTCGCTCATTGTTGCTGTTATATATAATAAAAGGTAATCTTCGCATCTGCTCTGATTACCTTTTTTGGTTGTTATTTCTTTTCTTCAATTTCTCCTTTCGGACGTGGCTCTTTCTTGGCGAGTGTCACTATTTTGTAAACATATTGTGTCATCCACTCGGCCGAATATCCCAGACGTTCTTTTTGTTGGCGTATGGCGTATACGGTTTTGAATGTGGCCTCGTCTTTCCAACTGTTTTTTGTGAGTATGTCGTTTATTATCTTTTCTGTCATGCTGTAAAGCAATTTGTGGAATATGCCGGGGATGCGGAATTTCCATTGCATAAGATTGCTGACAAGCATCATAAGGTCGTTGTTGAAGCCTTGAAATGCAAAAAGATATGTGCGTACGTCGTTTACTGTTTTGCAGTTACGTTTGATAGAAAGGTCTATCTCTTTGAAGAAATTGTCGTTCAGTCCGTAAAGCTGTTCGAGCATTTTTTTGCAGCGGCTGCGTTCGGCCACTCCCAATTTGTTGTTTTGTGTGGCTACTTTCAGTGTGCGTTTAAAGGTGGCGAGGTCGGGCAGCATGCTTATGTTTGTAATGCCAAGGTTGGCAGCAAGCACCGATTGGTAGTATACGCGTATGAGAGTCATAAAGTCTTCCATTCCTCCGACTTTCTCTTTTGCCTCTCCTTTTTTCTTGAAGAAATTAAATAAACCCATGATTTATAATCTGTTTATTGTAGTTACTTGTTGTTCTTTTTTAACTCCTCGTTGCGACGTTCCAGCTCTTTTTGCATGGCCTCGAGGTTTGCCATGAAATTGGTACGTTTCGTGGGGTTGTTTTTGTTTTTCTCGTAATATGTTTCCATCTTTTTCAAGAGGTCATCTTCATTTACCTTGTAACGCAGGTATATGAATATTCCTACACTGATGAGTGTCGATAGGAAATAATAGTAGTTGAGTCCCGACGAGTAGTCGTTGAAGATGAAGAAGAATATTACGGGCATCAGGTACATCATCCAGCGCATTATCTTCATCTGTTGCTCCTGCTCGGGCGAGCCTCCCATGTTGGGTTGCATTTTCGATGTGTAGTATGTGTTTGCAATCTGCACTACACAGAAGAGCAGACAGAAAAGGCTTATGTGGTTGCCGATGGGCCAGATGGATGTTCCCCAGCTTATTACGTCGTCGTATGTCGATAGGTCGTTAGCCCATAAGAAACTTTGCTGGCGCAACTCTATTGCGTTAGGTACAAAGTTGAACATTGCAATGAATACAGGCATCTGTATGAGCATTGGCAGACATCCTCCCATGGGGCTTGCTCCATATTTGCTGTACAGCATCATTATTTCCTGTTGCTTTTTCATTGCGTCCTCTTGTTTGGGATATTTCGCATTTATGGCGTCAATGTACGGCTTTAGTGCGCGCATTTTTGCCGATGATACGTATGACTTGTATGTAAATGGGTATACGATTGTTTTTACAATGATTGTAAGCAACAACAGTACAAGTCCCATGCTTAATCCCCAGCTTGTGAGCCAGTCGAAGAGGTACATTATGAAGAATCTGTTTATCCAACGTACTATCGGCCAACCGAAATATATTAGTTTCTGAAGTTGCAGGTCGTTGTCCTCGCCGCCGATAAGTTCGTTGCTCTCTTTAAGGATGCTGAACTTGTTGGGGCCGAAGTAGAAAGAAAAGTCTGTTGCAACCTTGCCCGAGGGGTCGAATGGCGCGGTCATGTCTGCCGAGCAATTCTTCAGGTAGCCTTTACCTTCGTGCAGTGTGTCCGACTTTAGCGTTACGTCGTCGAAGTTGTCTTTTGCAACCATTATGCACGAGAAGAACTGGTTCTTGAAAGCAATCCATTGAACAGGTTCTTCTATTTTTTCAATGTCGTCGCCATACTCGCTCAGATAGTCTGTGTCTTCGTTTAAAGGCTTGTATGTGAGTGATGTATATTGCTGCTCAAATTTGAAACCTTTCTCTTGCTGACGCAGCAGTTGTTCCCATACTATGTTTATCTGCTTTGTTGCTGCGGAAAGGACGTTTCCCATGTTGTGTGCCTCTATCGACAGGTCCACAACATAGCTTTCGGGCAGCAGGTTGTATGCAAAGTCAATAAATCTGTCTGCTCCGAAGTTTAAACGCATTATGACGCTGCTGTCTGTCTCTTCGACAGGGGTAAAGTATAGCTTGCGTGTGTCGATGTTCTCTTGTTTGCCGTCGATGGTAAAGTATAGTTGATTGAAAATCTTATCATCGATGCGACGTACGTTGCGCACGTTTATGTTATCCTCTTCGCTGAAGAGTGTGACAGGGTTGCCCTGCTGATTCATGTAATCGGCAAGGGTGGCCGAGCAAACGCGTCCTCCGAGGGTTGAAATGCGTATGCTGAGGTTTTTGTTCGAGAGTGTTACGAATTTTTCCTCTCCGTTGAGTGCATCGAAAAGAATAGATGTACTGTCTTTGCTTTGTGCCTCTATCTTTTCGGCCTCTTGCATGGCGGCTTCTCTTGCAGCGGCCTCTTGTTGCTGCATGACAGCGGTTATTGAATCCTGATAACGTTTCTGCGCCTCAATTTGTTGTGGGTCGGGTTGGTTGAAATATACAAATGTTACAAGAACCAATCCTATCAATCCGAATCCTATGAGGTTGTTTTTATCCATAATATTTTAACTTAAATTTATAACGGCTTGCAAAGTTAGAAAAATAAAACTATTTTATATCTTATTCCTTGTAAAATTCTCTCGATTCTTTGCAAAATTCTCTATTTATAATGTAAATTTGCACTCGAATATTGTTGTAAACGGTTTTTATGGCGCTATTCTGCTGTTCCAGATTGCACGTGCAGTTTGGGGCAATGTGCTATATAATAATTTATTCTATGAGAAATATTTTATTTTTGCTTTTATTCTTAGTTGCGATTAATATAAAGGTATCTGCTGCCAATGTTGTTTTTCCGCTTGGCAATGACAGTATCGTTTCAGTCGATTCTATTTCGCTGCCCGACAGTTTGTCGGGTGTAAAATCATTTTTCACTGCTCGTCTCGACTCAATTGTTGCAAAATATGATACACTGAGCATTGGTGGTGATAATGACGACGAACGTACTAATCCTGTATTCGCAAGAATGTTTGTGCGTCCCACATTATATAAGTCTGTGCTTGGAAAAAGCTATTATAAAGATGTCACGTTTGATGACATTGTCTCGGGCAACCGTATGGGTGATGATGCAAAGCGCAGTCGTGTCATCGACGGTATGTTGCTTGGACTGTATAAAAACGATCCTTCGCGAGTGTGGACAACCGAGGATGAACTTCGCAAAGAGATATCTTCAGAAGATATGAACAAGCAACAGATGTCGGGAATTATGCTGAATACCATTCAGCCTGTTGTTATTCCCGACAATGTTCAAGGCGACCTTGCCACAAAGGTCGTAAAACCTAACTATTGGCGCACGACGGGTGGCTTTGGAATAAATTACACTCAAAACTTTTTCTCGGATAATTGGCACAGAGGTGGTGAGAATACAAAAACCATGCTTGTCGAGGTTAATTTCAGATTGAAGTACGACGATAAAAAGAAATTACAGTTCGAAAATCTGCTCGAAGCAAAATTGGGCTTTTATACAGCCCCGTCAGATACGGTTCACAGCATAAAAACCAATCAGGACCTGTTGCGTTTCACTTCCAAACTGAATTACAAGAGCGTTAAGAACTTCTATTATACGTTGCAAGCACAGGTGTGGACGCAGTTCCTGCCATTTTACGATGCAAATAAAATTGAATACCGCTCGAACTTTATGGCACCGTTCAATGCCAACTTCTCGTTCGGTATTGACTATAAGCCCACAATCTCTAAAGGCTCGCTATCTGTTTATCTTGCTCCTCTATCGGCGTATAACTACCGTTTCGTAAGGTACGGCGACCTTGCTGTCGCCCACTATGGAATACGCAAGGGACGTCACCACTATGAAGACTTCGGTACGAAACTCGAAGTTAATGCCACATTGAATATTCTGAAAAACCTTTCGTGGAAAACACGTTTATATTATTATACCACATATTCTCGTGTCGAGCATGATTGGGAAAATACATTTTCGTTCAGTTTCAACAAGTATATTTCTGCGAAAATGTTTATACACACACGTTTCGACGATAAGTCGCGCAGTCAATTCAGTGACGACTACGGATATTGGCAGTTGTATCAGAATATGATGCTTGGACTTACATATACATGGTAATGGCCGAATAGTAAAAATAGGGATGATGGATGTGATGAATTTTAATAGCCTGTTTCCGATAACAGACACCACGTGGATATTTTTCTTGGTGTTAAGCATAATATTGTTTGCTCCGATAATCTTTACAAAGATGCGTCTGCCGCATATTATCGGCATGATTTTTGCAGGTCTGTTGGTTGGGCCTCATGGGTTGAATATTTTGGCTTACGACAGCAGTTTCGAACTTTTTGGTGATGTGGGACTTTATTACATAATGTTCCTCGCGAGTCTCGAAATTAATATGCAAGAGATGAAAATGGCCAAGGGTGGGGCTTTGTTGCTTGGTCTTACGGCGTTTATCTTTCCACTTGCAATAGGAATTGTTGCAAATATCACAATTCTCGATTATGGACTTGCAGCCTCGGTGCTGTTGGCGAGTATGTATGCCTCGCACACACTTATTGCCTATCCCATTGTTGCCCGATACGGTCTGTCGCGTCTGCGTTGCGTGAATTTTGCTGTTGGTGGAACCATTGTAACAGACACACTTACATTGTTTGTTCTTGCTGTCATCGGAGGTCTGTACAAGGGTGAGGCCGGTGCATGGTTTCTGCCTATGCTGCTTGTGAAAATGGTGTTACTGACGTTTGTGATAATTTATGTGTTTCCGCGTGTGGCGCGTTTCTTCTTCAGAAAGTATAATGATGGTATTATTCAATACATATTTGTCATGGCAATGCTCTTTTTAGGGGCAGGACTGATGGAACTTGTGGGCATGGAGGGCATTCTTGGAGCTTTTGTTACCGGACTTGCCTTGAACAGGCTCATTCCTCGTTCGTCGCCATTGATGAAACATATTGAGTTTGTCGGCAATGCCCTTTTTATTCCTTATTTCCTGATAGGTGTGGGCATGATAATAGACCTGAGGGTTCTTTTCGGGGGTGGAAATGCTCTTATGGTGGCAGCCATAATGATTGTTATCGCCCTGTTCGGAAAATGGCTTGCCTCACTTGTCACACAAAAGGTTTATGGAATGTCAGGCGAGGAGCGCAAGCTGATGTTCGGTCTTAGTAATGCGCAGGCTGCGGCTACGCTTGCTGCTGTGCTGGTGGGTTATAATATTATACTCGAGGATGGCTCGCGTTTGCTTAATGATGATGTGCTTAACGGTACAATCATTCTGATACTTGTCACCTGTGTTGTAAGTTCTATAATAACCGAAACTTCGTCGCGTAAGATTGCAGTTTCGGGCGAGGTTGTGGAGAAACCTGTTGAGGCTGCCGATAAGACACTGTTGAGCCTTGCCAATCCCGGAATGGTCGATAGGCTTATGAATCTTGCATTTATGTTGCGCAAAGAGAATTCCAAGGTTCCACTCTCGGCCATAAACGTGGTACTCGACGAGGATGAGAATCAGATGGCGCGGGGTGCCAAACTTCTCGACCAAGCTTCGGACATTGCAGCAACGGCGAACGTGCAGTTGCTTACAAAATTGCGACTGACAACCAACCTTTCGCATGGAATCATACACGAAATGAAAGAGAATGCGTACAGTGAGCTTATCGTTGGATTCCACGAAAAATCTTCGCCTAATGACTCCTTTTTGGGTACAGTCTTGCCCGAACTTCTCACAGGGCTCTACTGTCAGATAATAATGGCTCGCCTGACTATGCCCATAAATACAATAAGGTGCATACATATAACTTTCCCTGCAAAAACAGAATTCGAAGCGGGATTCTTCCATTGGGTCGAACAAACAGAGCGTTTGGCAGTGGGGCTCGATTGTCGCATAAAATATCATGGTCACATAGACACTATGAACTTGATAAAGAAACATATTAAAGATACCAAGAGCCGCATACGTGCCGAATTTTACGAAACAGACGGAGGTAACGACCTTAAGCGCATTTCGGAACTTGTCAGACCCGACCATCTGTTGATAGTCGTCAGTGCCCGCCGCGGTTCAATATCGTTCCGTCCGTCGCTCGACCACATATTTACACAGATACAGCGCAATTACGCCGGTCGCAGCATTCTGCTCATATACCCCAACGGATATTCCATCGACTCGGACATGACAGAAATGCCGCCCACCATGTAGCCTTTCTCGCCGTTATTCTTTTTCCTCCCAGTGGAACGGCTCGAATGTAGAGCTTTTGTCTACCCACTCGGGCTTGCGTGCAGCGTATATAATAAAGGGTGCTACTACAACAACTATGCAGCCTATTGTCAGAACTGCGTACCACACAGCATTGCTACCTATCGCAATTTGTGCCGGAGGAATGAAACTGAGCACAAAGGCGAGCAAACTGCCAAGGAATCCCATTCCTGCAACCACCCACATAAGCATGTTTCCACTTTTGCCTATGCGGAAGGGGCGGTTACTCCTCTTCATGCTGTATCGCAGATAGATTGCGGCTGCGAACATCAGCAGGTACATTATAAGGTACAAAAGCACCGTCAGTTGCGACAGAATCTGGTAGAAACTCTGCACCGAGGGCATCACCACAAAAAGCAGGCTCAGCAATGTTACAGCTGCACCTTGTAGCAGCAAAATGTTCTTTTGGACCCCTATTTTATTCTCTTTCTGAAAGAACGGCGGCAAATAACCGGCCTTTCCAACGGCAAAAAGTCCTTTCGAAGGGCCCGAGACCCATGTAAGTACTCCCGCAAGCACGCCAAAAGCAAGTGCAATGGCAATTATTGGCGACAGCCACGAGGCGTGAACAAATTTGAAATAGTTGTCGAATCCCACCAGAAGGCTCTGCGTAAGGTTAATGTCCTTTTGCGGAATTATTATTCCCAACGAAAAGGTACCAAGCACGAATATCAGCACTGTGATGAGCGCACCAATGAATATTGCTCGCGGATAGTTGCGCGACGAATTTTCCATGTCCTTCACATGAATTCCTGTCATCTCCATTCCTGCGTAAAAGAGAAAAATACCGGATGCAAGCACCAAATTGTCGAGTTTGGTAATATCCGGGAAAAATCGTCCGTCGAAATTCATCTGCGACACTCCTCCCGATGCCAGATAAATTATCGCAAGCACTATCAGCAGTGCAGCGGGAATAATAGTGCCCACAAGGCCTCCAATCTTGGCAACCTTGCTCACCCATCCTAAACCTTTCAGCGAAATATATGTTGCCAGCCAATAGATAATCAATACAACTATCAAGGTGTAAATCTTGTTCGACGCCAATGTCATGTCGTGCGCGTCGTTCGTGCCTATAAAGGCAAACGCAACTGCACCGAATGTAAGCACGGTAGGGTACCATATTGTACTCTCTATCCACTGTAACCATATTGCAAGAAAGCCGGCGCGTTTGCCGAATGCCTCGCCCACCCAACGAAACACTCCACCTTGCTTGTCCTGAAACATGGCGGCAAGCTCTGCGGCGACAAGTGCTGTGGGTATCAAGAATACTATTGCTGCGAAAAGATAGTAAAAGGCCGATGATACTCCATACTCGGCCTCGGCAGGCAGTCCTCGCAACGACACGACGGCCGTTACATTCATTATTGCCAATGTAAAAACACCCAACTTGACGGTTTTTTGAACGTTTGTAGACATACTTAAAATGTTTATTAGTTAATAGAATTTTGGAGGCTGTTTAAATTCTTTCAAAAAAAGACCTATAAAAATCAGGTAAATAAATTCAAACAGCTTCTTAAACAACTTCTTAATTGATAACAAATTCAATGTTGTAATGTTTTTCAATCCTTTTATTGTTAATATTTATTAAATACGAGTACTGTGTATTGCAAGGTACTATGTGTATGCCTATATTTGTGACGTGATTAGAGTGATAGACGTTTAAACTTTTACAACGGAGTAGTAAGATGTATGTAGAAAATGTAAAATCCCAGATGCGCAAGGGCATGCTCGAATATAGTATCATGTTGTTGCTGAGCGCGAGGCCATGTTACAGTTCGGATATAATAGATGAACTTGAGCATGCCAACCTCATTGTGGTAGAAGGAACTTTGTACCCTCTGCTCAATCGTTTGAAAAAAGAGGGGATGCTCGACTATGAGTGGCAGGAAAGTTCGGCCGGGCCTCCACGTAAATATTATAAATTAACAGCGGCAGGCATCGAGGCTCTTGCCCGATTGGACGAAAGTTGGCACAATTTATCCTGCACGGTTGCTCACATAAAAGAAAAAAACAATACTTTACCATTATAAAAGAAACAGTAATATGAAAAAATCATTTGAAGTGAATCTTGGTGGCAGAATCTTTAATTTCGATGAGGATGCTTATGAACTGCTGAACAGTTATATTGCGAGCCTGAAAGACTGTTTCTCGAAACAGGATGGTGGTGAAGAAATTATTGCTGACATTGAAGTGCGGTTGAGCGAATTGTGCGAGACGCGCATGAGTGAAGGGCGTGCGCGTATAGTGGACTTTTCCATGATAGACGAGTTTATAACACGCATGGGACGTCCCGAGGCATTGGCGCAAGAGTTGTCCGGCGAGCAAGAAGTTGCTGATGAAACGCCCACAGCCGATGGCAGTGGGAAAAGTAATAGTGAGCCTTGGCGCGACGCAATGCTATTGGGCAAAAAACTCTTCCGTGACATGCGTAACGGGTTGTTGGGCGGAGTCTTCAGCGGACTTGCGGCATATACAGGAGTCAATGCGTGGTTGCTGCGCGTTGCATGCTTGCTGATATTCTTTTGTATAGATGGTCTTATAGTTTCAATTTTATATATTATTGCGTGGCTTGTTCTGCCAATGGCCTCGTCGATAACCGACATTATGCGTATGCGCGATATTAAGCCTGCTCCCGGTGAAAGGGTCGAGGAGGCTTGGGCGCGTGAATATGAACGTTCCTCGGCAGAAATAATGAACGGAGGTGTTGTTCGCGAAAATAAAGGATTTCTGTCGGGCTGTATAATAGCACTGCTTGTAATAATTCTTTTGCCTGTAATTTTGTTGATTGCATTTCTCGGGACTTTTTTTAATATTTTTGGAAACATAGGTAACATTTCTCCGTTGTTTGCTTCATCGATTGATAACATTTTTGTTAATTTAAATATTATGGCGAGTAGCATTTTCTTGCCCATCCTGATAATTATTCCTTTGTTTCTTTTTGTCCACCATATACTGAAAAAGAGAGAGAAGGTAAAGCCACTGCAAGTATGGCTGAAGATATTGCTTGTTGCATTGTGGATAATAATTTTAGGTGTCTTTCTCGGTATAAAGGAAAAGAATGTGAATCTGCCGTTATTTAAATACCAAAAGACATATACAATAAACAGTGACACTGCAACCCCTTTGTCACATATAGAAAGATTCGTTGATGATGTTAAGCATATAGCAACTTCTCCCAAAATATCAGTGCTGAAAAATTACTTTATCGCGCCCGATTGCTATTCAGACAGCAAACGATGCACGCGTATGCTGTGGCACTGCATTACGTCGGCAAGTAACGACTCGCTTGTCACTTTTGCAAGTGAATGTACGCAGCTGGACGATAAAATAATATGGACGCTGATGCCGCGCGACGAGTGGATGGAGTATATAGAAACCCCCGCTTCTGTGTCGAAAGTGGAAATTGTAGGCAATTTAAATTCCGACGTCGATTTTTCTACCGAAATATGTTGTGTGATAGACACTGTGGCAAAAAGGATGTTTATAGACCTTCCCCGTTGCAAAGGAACCGAAAATATACAGATTGCTGTAAACTCAATTCCCGGTTGGAGTGTGGATTATATACAAGATGCTGCTGTGCAGCCCCTGCTTGCGCATAGAGTGGAATTACTGCTGAAAGTTTATTCCGACAATGATTATCTGCCAAAAATAGTGGTGCGCACACTTTCGGCCGACACTCTTAGTGTAGACACAAAAGATATGCGCCACACTCTTTACAGGCAGCGCATAAAGAAATAAGAAACTGTTTAAATGTATACAATAAAAATCTTCCTGAAAGCCTCGCTTTCAGGAAGATTTTTATTGTGCAGACAGTGTTTGTGGATTATTCAATAACCCCCATAATGGTCATCTGGTCGTTGGTAAGAACCTTGTTCCAGAAGTAGAGGCCTTTAATGTCAAGGTTGGCAGTCTCACCATCATTGTCGCAGAAAATATATGCACCGGTCTTGTCCATTACCCATGTGTTACCATGTGTGGTGGTTGATATTTTTAGCAATTTTCCATTGATATATGTCGATGGGTAACCATCTTTTACAACTATTGCGATTCGTATCCACTCGTTCAGTGCTACCGAACCTGCGTATCCGTATCCGCTTACGCCTATGCCCACTTGACCACTCTTGTTTATGAATACCGCTGCGTCTGTATTGTTATTCATATTAGTTTGGTACAATCCTCTCCACGCATAGTCGGGTATTCTTACATCAAATACGATAGTGTAGTTGCTGAGGTTCTCGGCCTCGTCAAGCTCCATCTTGAAACATGTTGTGTTTTTCAGGGTTATACCTCCGTCAATGGCCTCAACACCGGCCTCTTCGGGTGAACCGTATGCAGTGGGTGCTGTATTATTTGCACCAATCTGATAGGGAATAAGTCTTGCGCAGCCTTCGCTGTTTGTATAAAGGTCATCGGCATTGTTGAACAACCATTTGCCTGTGCATTCGGGAAGGGTACCTATAAGAGCAACCTGCTCGGCTGTGAAGGATTTGTTCCATAAGTATATTCCCTTGATGTCAATGTCGTCAGTCTCGCCGTCGTTGTCACAGAAGAGGAAGGTTCCGCTCTTGTCTATTACCCATGTGCTACCGTGAGTGGTGGTTGATGTTTTCAGCAATTCTCCGTTGATATATGTCGATGGGTAGCCATCTTTTACAACAATAGCTATTTTTGTCCACTCGTTCAGTGCCAATGTGCCTGCGTAACCGTAACCTGTGACACCCAAGCACAATGCCTGTCAATAGGTTCAAGGTTAGCCTCGATACGGGTTGCCTTGTCGGTTTTCTTGCGCTCGTCACCTTTGATGTAGAGCTGTATTTTTCTGCGTTCCACCTCATCCCGGAGCAAAGGCTTGAACACTTGCTGATAGAATGGGTCTTGCAGTTTGTTGTTCTCAATGTAGTTATAGACCGTAGTCTTGCCGCCTACATATTTGTTCAGTTCAAAATACCAGCCTATAAAGTTGGCATTCGTTTCGCGTGCAAGGAAACCCTTAATGATGTAATAGACACCTTTCAGTTTGCCGATAAGCCAAAGCGATTTGGTGCTGCTGGCTTTCTTCTTGCTGTCCGAATAAGCAGGGTCGCCATAAGCCACAAGGAACTTGAACTTGTGCAACGGTGGGACTTTACCGAACGGCAGGTTCTTGAATATCTTTCCTTCCGCAACAGGATTGTTGAAATACTCTGCCTGTACTGCCTTGGTGGAGATATTTGAGAGCACGGTGTCAATCATCTCCTCGGTGTTCTTGGCTGGCCATGTGGAACGTCCCTGCTTGTCCCGGATATTGACCACATCCCAATGGCGGGCAATCTTTCCGGCACGCGATATGCAGCAGTCCTTTGCGATGATGTTACCGCACCATAGTACCAATGTGGGTTCAGAGATGGAACGTGTAGGATATAGAGCACCCTCAAACCATTCCCATTTCTTCTTGAGGGTTTCCGGATTACGGCAGTCTTCGTCTGTGTCGTAGTCATCCATATAGATGACATCGGGACGAACAGATTCATTCCTCGCACCACGAGGCGCAGAACCAGCACCGAGAGCCACGAATTTAGCCCCACATCGGGCTGTAAACTCCGTTTCCGTCCATTGGCCGAGAGTGACCTGTTCACCGTAGAATTGCCGGATACGTGGGTTATTCTCAAAATTAAGGCGGTAAGGTGTCAGCAAGCGCGTTGCAGAGGATATGGTCGCACTGGCCAATACAAAGAACTTTTTGCGTCCTGTCAGAGCCAGATACATAAGTATGAACATGGCCGTTGTGGACTTTGCCAGCTCACGCGACCAAGAGAGGACTTCGTACCATTCATCGTGCTCGATGATACGGTTTATCGCTTTGATATGGAACGGTGCAAACTCGTATTTTGCATACTTCGGAAAGAAGTACTTTATCCATGCTACAGGGTCTTTTTCCAACTGTTTCTTGCGGCGTTCGATGTCGTGTCGGGACAGTCCATTCTCAACAGGCATATCGCTGTTGAACGCTTTGTGGAACTCCTCCCAATTCCGTAGGGCTTGTCTTTCTTCCTGTGTCATTTCTTCTGTCCCGTTATGTCCTTAATAAAAGCGTCGAAAAGGTTATTGTACTCAATGGCCTTTTCCACATCAAAAGCACGTAACCAAGTGAGGAAACGCATACCCACACCCACACAGTCGGTTATACCGACATCATTCTCCAGCTTCTTGATAGCCCCGGCGAGTTTTGCCAGCGCATCAGCTTCGGCAGGAGTCGCAAAGCGTTTTCCTTCCTCCCTCGCATTGATGTTACGGTTTATCTCCGTGATTTGGTGTTGGAACTGTGCAATGATTTGAGCCGGGGTAACGGTCAGCGAGGCTTTCAGTTCCTCCCAACCGCCCTCCTTTATCCATCGCGAAATGGTCTGTCGTGTCGTGCCGACCTTATCCGCAATCTCTTCTTGAGTGTAGTTGCCATCCAAGTACAGGGATTTGGCAACTCCTTTCTTGTCAAACTTGTCTTTTGCCATAATTAGAAGCCAATTTTGATGCAAATATCCATCTATTATTGCGCATGAAAAAACCTTGCTTTTATGATAGCGTCCTGTAACGCTATGATAGCGTTGCGGAAAAGCACCATAAAATCACTGTTTGGAGGGGTTAAAATACCTCCCGATATTTGCACCAAAAATCATTCAAATGGGCACGAAATTCTTTAATATTATACCCGGACGCGGAGAGGTCACAATACTTCTCTATGGCGACATCGGTGACGGTCACAAGGTTGAAAGTGGCCGTGTCGTAAGTGAACTGCTTGCTCTCCAAAGCAACTACAATAAGATAGACGTTCGCATTAACAGTAACGGCGGTGATGTATTCAGCGGCATAGCCATCTACAATGCCCTCAAGACCTCCACCGCCAACATTACCATCTACATTGACGGAGTGGCAGCAAGTATCGCCGCCATCATTGCCCTGTGTGGCAAACCGCTATATATGTCCCCTTATGCCAAATTGATGCTGCATAGTGTCAGCGGTGGCACTTGGGGCAATTCCTCTGTATTGCGTAAGACTGCCGACACGATGGACAGTCTGCAAGCCGACCTTTCCCGGATGATTGCCGGAAGAT
>CAZXIQ010000020.1:0-14026 GCA_964640785.1 uncultured Bacteroidaceae bacterium
AGTCCAATGATGCTGTCGATGACTCTATAAGAATCAATGTTGCTCTTGCCAGAGCTGCATCATTATACAACATTTTAACAATGCTCTCAAATTCATCCATCCGCATCCAATATTGTAGATGCGGAAGAAATTTTTTTCCGTCATGCAACTGTGACAAAGCATACTCTATACCATACCTTTTCAAGCAATCTTTAATATGGTACATGTTTGTGGTAAAGTGTCTGTATTGCCCTTTAATTGTTGGGCGCATTTGCGTAAAGCCGCAAATAAGGCCAGTTGAAAAATCACTTGAATCACATGCTATTATATATGAATAATCAAACGGAATAACCGAAGTTACCAACCCCAATGAAAGTGAAATTGCATACAAAAACCGTTGCATCATTTCGTACGTACATTTCATTCCGGACTCAACGACAATATATTTCTTTTCCCCTATGGAAACAGGATACACATGTATAACTCCTTCATCAAAAGCAATTTCCATCAGCCCTAAATATTGCATTCTACCCGCTTTATAACTATAAGTATGGATATCCCTAATCCAGAAAACATTTTCTACCGGCAGAACAAGTCTATAATAATATTCATTTTGCACATTCCACCTTTCGTCCATCAAATGCGAAATATCAATATGATAATTGTTTTCTTGAGTTTCAAAGTTCATTTTTCCACCAATAACACCACTGTGATTGGGAACAACATAATTAATTCCATCGTTTGTCGCAACAATGAAACTATCCAAGAATATTAAACCGGAACTATCGAAAGCCTCATTTGTCGTTAATTGAAAACTTAACCTTACAGATTTATCTTCGATTGAAAGCACAGCTTCTCTATCTGCAAAAGGCAATTTTCTCAATATAACATTTTGTTGAAAATTACTAATAAAATCAATCGTAGTCGAAAGTTCTTTTATTATTTGTTCCATAGTATAATAGATAATTTTAAAACAAGAATTAAAAGTTAATTATTGGTGTAAGATATTTTTTAGGGATAAAAAAATAGGGCTGTTCCACTTGCAGGCCTCAACCCTATTTGATTATTTAGCGGTTATCACACTCATCCAAATAACCATGAGAATGTACCACTACCTCTAATCCCTATTTCATTTACAATCACCGAAAAAAAAGAAGTTTCTCAATAATTCTATCCTCGGGAACAAAAGGTGCTATTTCGCTGAGCCCCATAGTTTCAACAGCAATGGCAACAGCCTCGTCGTCGTTGACACAAGAACACCCGCGTTGCGCTGCAAAGTATCGCCCGGCATCGACAAGAACACGTTCGGGGACAAGACCTATAATTTCGGTACCTGTGACACGCGCACCACGCAAATGCGCTACACGCGACACCTCTTCAAAGACTTTGTGCAACGGCGCTATGTCTATGTCGGTAACATTCATCGACACTTGCGCACGGCCATACTCTTCGATATACCATCCTATTGCCTTACAGGCTTTAAGTGTGCCGGGACGGCGCACCGCGTTACCTTGCTCGTCGAGAAGAGGAACACCGCCATGCTTGACAATGCGTCCTTTTTCGTGTATGTCGAGAGCAATCTCTTTGGCACAACTTACATCGGCCTCTTTGTTAAGATTGAAATTAACAGCAATGAGAAACTTACGCGCACCCACCACCGATGCTCCGCTGCGTGCCGCCTGCAAAGTATATTCACCACCGCCATAATCGGGCATTTCGTCGGGTTGCAGAATGCGTGTGGCAAGAGCCTCGTATTCGCCGCTGCGACAGGTTGCAAGGTTGCGCCACTTCTCTTTATATGCGGCAGCCTCGTAGCAATATACAGGAATGCCAAGCTCTTCGTATATGCGACGCGAGAGACGACGAGCATACTCGGCACACTGCTCCAATGTTATTCCCCTGACAGGGACGAGCGGTAGCACGTCGGTGGCTCCTATGCGCGGATGGCGTCCCGTGTGCTGACGCATGTCTATCAACCGCGATGCACATTCTACCGCCCGAAAAGCAGCCTCGACAACCGCGTCGGGGTCGCCGGCAAAGGTTATTACCGTGCGGTTGGCATCGTAACCAGGGTCAGCGTGCATCACCCTCGCGCCATTGACGCTGTCGATGGCAGCGGCAATAGCCTTGATAACCTCGGGGCGACGTCCCTCGCTGAAGTTGGGGACACACTCCATTACTCTTTCATTTTCAATCATAAAGCCTCGCAAAAAACTGCTGCAAACATATCAATTTGTTCATCAGTAACCGACAGAGAAGATTGTTTCATTTCCACATTACATGGCAACGTCTCCCAGCCACACTTTTCGGCTTTATCGGCGAAACGCTTGAGAGCGGCCGACGCCCATGTGTACGAGCCGACAAAGCCAAACAGACGTCCTTTAACGGTACGTTCGGATATTTTCTCGAGCAATTCGCGCACAGGTGGGAATAGCTCGTTGTTGTATGTAGGCGAGGCAATAACAAGGCCGCGATAAAGGAAAATATCGTGCAATACATCGGAAATATCAGCCGACGAAAGGTCGTAAATTCTTATTTTCTCCACTCCCTTTTCACGAAGACGACAAGCAATTTCCTCGCATAAGCCTGCCGTATTTCCATACATGGAGCCGTACGCAACAACAACACCACGTTGCGCCGAATAACGGCTGAGTTCGTCGTATACCTTCACAACCTTGTCGATGGAACATTTCCACACAGGACCATGCGTAGAGGCTATAATTTCTATGGGCAGAGAAGAGAGTTTCTGCAATGCCTTTTGCACAGGCGAGCCATATTTTCCGACGATACAAGCATAGTAACGCACCATTTCGTCGTAATAATCCTCGAAAGAAAGCTCTTCATCGGTAACACCGCCGTCGAGAGCTCCAAAACAGCCGAACGCATCACCCGAAAAGAGAATTTTCGCCACATTGCCGTACGTAACCATCGTCTCGGGCCAATGCACCATGGGAGCAAGATAGAAAGTGAGCGTCTCATTACCCAACGACAATGCAGAGCCGTCAGACACCTCTACCACATTGTCACTTATGCCATAATAGCCGTTTATCATCTGCAAAGTCTTGGCATTACCCACTATTTTCATTTCCGGGTAACGCTGCCTTAATGCAACAATGGAACCAGAGTGGTCGGGCTCCATATGATTGACAATAAGATAATCGACAGGGCGTCCGGCTGTTGCACGTTCTATATTACGAAAAAAGTCAGCAGCATGCGCAGCCTCTACCGTGTCAACGACAGCAATCTTTTCATCAACAACCACATAACTATTATATGAGACACCGCGACGCAAACTCCACAATCGCTCGAACAGATGCGTCACCCGGTCATTTACTCCAACATAAAAAATTGAATCAGTTATTTTTCTCATAAATCATAAATTGTTTGACAATTAATACAACAAACACATTTACAAACTACACCGTACCACTCACTTGAACATTTTCGGATAAATGATTTTCAAACACAACAAGTATAACCTAACGTTTGTAAACGTTGCATTTGCAAAGATAGGCTATTTTACACAATAAACACGCGGCGCAATAAAAAATTATAACGACGCAAAAACATAAAAAGATGAAACAAGTGTAAAATTAGCAGGCTCTAATACCTTATTATTCGCACAAAAAAAGTATCTTTGCAAAATAATATGCGAAAGAGACAACAAGTGTCCCGAAAGCACAAAAAACATCTGCAAAAACTAAAAAATATAAACCCGCAACAACAAATAAAAAAGATGTCATCTACAACAAAAAAAATTGAGAGCGCACTTATTTCCGTCTTTCACAAAGATGGGCTCGACGAGATTATAAAATCGCTCCATGCAAACGGAGTAAAGTTAATATCCACCGGCGGCACACAACAGTTCATAGAATCATTGGGCATTCCCTGCGAGGCTGTTGAGGACCTTACCGGCTACCCCTCCATTCTGGGTGGACGCGTAAAAACACTTCACCCAAAAGTATTTGGCGGCATTCTTGCACGTCGCGACAATGAAAAAGACAACGAGCAGGCATCACAATACGAAATTCCCATGGTGGACCTTGTAATCGTAGACCTCTACCCCTTTGAAAAAACAGTAGCATCGGGCGCACCCGAGGCCGACATTATCGAAAAGATTGACATAGGCGGAATTTCTCTTATACGCGCAGCCGCAAAAAACTTCAAGGACGTTGTAATTGTAGCAAGCCAAGCACAATATAAACCCCTTGCCGACATTCTTAGTTGCAACGGCGCACAGACCACACTCGAAGAGCGTCGTTTCTTTGCCCGCGAAGCATTTGGCGTATCATCACACTACGACTCGGCCATCTTCAACTACTTCGACAGTGAAGAGCAGAGCGCGTTCCGCTACTCACAAGACAGCCCCATGGCGTTGCGCTACGGCGAGAACCCCCACCAGAAAGGAGCATTCTACGGCAACTTCAAAGATATTTTCGACCAAATACACGGAAAAGAGATTTCATACAACAACCTGCTTGACATCAACGCAGCAGTGGACCTCATAAGCGAGTTTGGCGACGAGACAACATTCGCCATTCTTAAACACAACAACGCCTGCGGCCTTGCATCGCGCCCCACACTCATCGAGGCATGGAAAGACGCACTCGCCGGCGACCCCGTATCGGCTTTCGGCGGAGTACTTATCACCAACAAGGCCAT
This sequence comes from uncultured Bacteroidaceae bacterium, assembly GCA_964640785.1. Classification (GTDB taxonomy): domain Bacteria; phylum Bacteroidota; class Bacteroidia; order Bacteroidales; family Bacteroidaceae; genus HGM04593. Next base: position 4,642 of record CAZXIQ010000020.1, read on the forward strand.
CGACAAAGAGACAGCCGAGGAGATAAACAAAATATTCTTCGAGGTAATCATCGCCCCCGACTACGACATAGACGCCATTGCGGTACTCACACAAAAGAAAAACCGCATAATTCTTGTACAGAAAGCACTTGTGCAGCCCACAAAGACATTCCGCAACGTTCTTAACGGCGTACTTGTACAGGAGAGAGACTCAAAGATAGAAACACCCGAAGACCTTACACAAGTGACAAAGGTCGCTCCCACCGCAAGCGAAGTAGAAGACATGCTCTTTGCCAACAAAATTGTAAAGCAGAGCAAGAGCAATGCCATTGTACTCGCAAAGAACAAACAGCTTATAGCAAGCGGCGTAGGACAAACATCGCGCGTGGACGCATTGAAACACGCCATAGAAAAAGCCGGTTCATTTGGATTCTCATTAGAGGGTGCAGTGATGGCCAGCGACGCATTCTTTCCCTTCCCCGACTGCGTAGAGATAGCACACAAAGCCGGCATTACAGCAGTTATCCACCCGGGAGGTTCCATCAAGGACAATCTCTCTGTCGAGTATTGCGATGCCAATGAAATGGCAATGGTAACTACCGGATTCCGTCACTTCAAACACTAATAAACGAAAATGGGACTTTTTTCATTTACACAAGAGATAGCCATTGACCTCGGCACGGCCAACACCATCATCATGTACAACAACAAGATTGTTGTAGACGAGCCATCGGTTGTTGCAATGGACACTTCGAAGAAAATGATTGCCGTGGGAGAGAAAGCGAAACAGATGCACGAAAAAACCAACCCCAACATTCACACCATCCGCCCCTTACGCGACGGCGTCATTGCCGACTTCTACGCTTGCGAGCAGATGATGCGCGGAATGATTGACAAGGTAAACATAGGCAGTAAATTCTTCACCCCCAACTTGCGCATGGTAATAGGCGTACCTTATGGTTCGACCGAGGTTGAACTTCGTGCCGTACGCGACTCGGCCGAGCATGCAGGCGGTCGCGACGTCTATCTTATCTACGAACCTATGGCGTCGGCACTGGGTATAGGCCTTGACGTAACTGCCCCCGAAGGTAACATGGTTGTGGACATAGGTGGCGGTTCGACAGAAATTGCGGTAATTTCACTGGGAGGCATCGTGTCGAACGGTTCGTTGCGCACAGCAGGCGATGACTTTACCGCAGATATTCAGGAGTATATGAGCCGTCAGCACAATGTTCGCGTCAGTGAGCGTATGGCCGAGCGTATCAAGATACACGTAGGTTCGGCACTCACCGAGCTTGGCGACGAGGCTCCGCAGGACTACATAGTTCACGGCCCCAACCGAATAACAGCAATGCCCATAGAAGTGCCCGTATGCTATCAGGAAATTGCACACTGCATCGATAAATCCATCATAAAGATTGAGAATGCGATTATAAGTGCGCTCGAGAGCACCCCCCCCGAATTGTATGCAGACATTGTACACAACGGAATATACCTTGCAGGCGGCGGTGCGCTGTTGCGCGGACTTGCCAAACGTTTCTCGGACAAGATAAATATTCCCTTCCACGTAGCCGAAGATCCCTTGTACTGCGTGGCAAAAGGAACATCTCTTGCATTGAGAGACCTTAACTATCCGTTCTTAATGAGATAAGAGATTAAGAAAAGTGCGAGCATTATTCAACTTTCTTGTCAAACACAACGACTGGTTCCTCTTCTTGCTATTAGAGGGAATCAGTCTTGTGCTTATTGTACGTTTCAACAACTATCAAGGTGCCACATTCTTTACTTCGGCAGGAAACGTAGCTGGCAATGTTTACAGCATGTTTATGGATGTAAACAGATATTTTCATTTGAAAAAAGAGAATGACGGCCTGTTGGCACAGAATTTAGCCCTCGCCCGCGAGCTATACGAGCTTAAAGAGCAACTGACGGAGCTGCGCAACACAGAGACATTGCAAAATGACTCGCTTATAAACAGCATAAACTCGGGGTACAGATTCCTGACGGCAAATATCATAAACAATTCGCTGAATTCTGTAAACAACTTCATCACCCTGAACAAAGGCAGCGACGATGGTGTGCGTCCTGAAATGGGAGTATTCAACAGCGACGGCATTGTAGGCGTTGTGTACCTTACCTCGAAAAGCCGGGCAATAGTCATTCCCCTGCTCAACAGCAGAAGCAGTGTCAGTTGCCGCGTAAAAGGCAGTGACAGTTTCTGTTCGCTCAGTTGGGACGGTGGAGACACACGCTACTCTAACCTTATAGACCTGCCCCGATATGCACAATTCGAGACGGGTGACACTGTGGTGACAAGCGGATTTTCATCAATTTTCCCCGGCGACCTTCCTGTGGGCACGGTGGAAAAGATAGAGGACTCGCCCGACGGAATGTTCTACACTGTGCGCGTAAAACTATTTGTCGATTTTTCGCGACTGACCTCGGTGTTCATCGTCGGCAACGACGGCTACGAGGAGCAGAGCATACTTGAAGAAAAAAGCACAAAAAAATTAAAAAGGTAGATTCTGAAAAAACAGTTCAATAAAAAAGCAGAATCCATCCTGACATTGATACATTTTTACAAACTTATAGAACCGCCCCGCAGCAATGCACACATTTCTTAACCGTCTGAAAAATTTTGCCATACTTGCAGCCATACAGGTACTACTATTCAACCACATACACCTGTTTGGATATGCGACGGCATACATATACCTGCTTTTTATACTTAAAATGCCGCGTTTCGTGACACGCAACGAGCTGATGATGTGGGCCTTTGCATTGGGAATCGTCGTAGACATGTTCGGCAACACTCCGGGAATAAACGCCGCTGCCGCGACGACACTTGCATTCGTACGCAACTACATACTTGCAATGTTCATCCCCAACGGCATTACCGAAGACTTTACACCCGGCACAAAAGTGTTGCGGTGGGGTGCATACATAGGCTACACAGCCATCTGCATCACACTTTTCTGCATAGTGCTGTTCATGCTGGAACTATTTACGCTTACCCGCCCCATGCATCTTGCCATAAGCGTAGCAAGCAGCACGCTGCTTACACTGCTATTCACAACTGTAATCGAAAGTTTTAACAAAGAGAGCAGATGAACGATTACACACACGAGACACGCAAATTTATACTCGGAGGAGCCATCATAATAGTACTGCTTGTATATATTGTGCGGCTGTTCACCCTGCAAGTGCTCAGCGACGAATATAAGACAAAAGCCGACAGCAACGCATTTTACAAAAAGACCATCTACCCCTCGCGCGGACTTATCTACGACCGCAACGGCGAACTGCTCGTATACAACCAACCGGCATACGACATCATGTTCGTTCCCCGAGAGATAAGAGAGAGATTGGACACCCTTGAGCTATGCGCCGCGCTGAACATTACACGCGAGGATTTTGAAAAAAGAATGGAAGATGTAAGAAACCCCCGCTCCAACCCCGGATATTCGGCATACACACAGCAACTATTCATGAGCCGTCTCTCGGCCGAGGAGTTTGCACGTTTCCAAGAGAAACTGTTCCGTTTTCCAGGATTCTATGTGCAGAAACGTTCTATACGTCAATACTCGTGCGATGCAGCAGGAGTAATTCTCGGAGACATTGGCGAGGTATCGCCCAAGCGGCTGAAATCCGACAATTACTATGTGCGCGGCGACTACATAGGCACTCAAGGCCTCGAGGCGTCGTACGAGGAGGTGCTGCGAGGGAAAAAGGGTGTGGAAATGTTGCTGCGCGATGCACATGGACGCATTCAGGGGAAATATCGCAATGGGGCACTCGACACAATGCCGCAACGCGGAAAAGACATTACCTTAGGCATTGATATTAAACTGCAACGATTAGGCGAAAGACTGCTGCAAAACAAGATAGGGAGCATTGTAGCAATAGAACCATCGACAGGAGAGATTCTGTGCATGGTATCTTCACCATCGTACGACCCGCACATTCTTGTTGGCAGACAACGTGGAGCCAACCACAAAAAACTTGCCAACGACAAACGCAAGCCCTTGCTCAACCGAGCAATCATGGGTACATACCCTCCCGGCTCCACTTTCAAGACCTCGCAAGCACTTACATTCCTCGAGGAGGGTATTATTACCGAAAATACCCCGTTCCCATGCTACGGAGGCTTTGTACACGCCGGACTGCGCGTGGGTTGCCACCCCCACCCTGCACCTCTGCCACTGGTACCGGCCATTGCAACCTCATGTAACGGATATTTTTGTTGGGGATTGTTGCGCATGCTATCGTCAAACAAATATGGGAAAGTGCAAAAGGCAATGGACGTGTGGCGCGACTATATGGTATCAATGGGATTCGGCTACAAATTGGGAGTAGATCTTCCGGGCGAGGTGCGAGGCATGATTCCCAATGCACAATTCTATGACAAGGCCTACCGTGCATCGTGGAACGGACTTACAGTGATAAGTATTTCCATAGGGCAAGGCGAGGTAACGCTCACTCCGTTGCAGATAGCCAACCTATGTGCCACTATTGCCAACAGAGGAACGTTCATCACCCCTCACGTGGTAAAAAACATTGAAAATGACACACTTGCTACAACATACAGCACCCCACGCACAACAATGGCATCAAGAAAATCATACGAACATGTCGTTGCAGGCATGCGCCAAGCGGTTCTTGCAGGAACCTGCCGCGGTGCAAACTTACCGGACATTGAGGTGTGCGGAAAGACGGGAACGGCACAGAACAAAGGAAAAGACCACTCGGCGTTCATAGGATTCGCCCCCATGAAAGAGCCCAAGATTGCGCTTGCTGTATATGTTGAGAACGGAGGATTCGGTGCTACATATGCAGTGCCCATAGGAGCACTGATGATGGAGCAGTATCTTAAAGGAGAATTATCAGAGAACAGCAAAATAAAGGCCGACGAAATGCAAAATAGAATTATTTATTATGGAGAAGCAGAAAGATAATATACTAAAGTCGCTCGACTGGACAACCGTCGCACTTTATCTGATACTGGGAACTATGGGCTGGTTGGCTATATGTGGCGCAAGTTATAGTTATATAGAGACTGATATATTGGAATTTTTCGCTCTCACGGAACGTACAGGCAAGCAGGCAATGTGGATAGGTGTCTCCATAATTGTCGGCATTGTGCTGATGTTCATCGACAAACGCAGCTACGAATTTTCGTCACGGTTCATATACGTAGCACTCATCCTTCTGGGAATATTGACAATTTTTATTTCAAAGGACATTAAAGGCTCACGTTCGTGGATAACCATTGGCTCGTTCGGTATACAACCGGCCGAATTCATGAAATTCGGCACGACGCTTGCCCTTGCTGCTTTTATGAACAAATATGGATTCAGCATAAATAAGAGAAACGACTTTCTAAAGTGTCTCGCAATAATATTATTGCCATTGGTGGTAATCATCTGTCAAAAGGAAACGGGTAGCGCACTTGTCTATCTTTCATTTTTCATTGTTCTTTACCGCGAAGGAATGACAGGCATGGTGCTGTTCACAGCCATAAGCGCTATTGTATATTTTGTTGTGGGAATAGGCTATGAAAATACTTTCTTCGATGAGTTACCCGTGTCTGTGGGGCACTATGCAGTAACCGTACTTATACAGATTTTCGCCATAGGAATGACAGCCTTTTGGTGCAAAGAGAAAAAGACGGCGACAGTAATGTTTGGAATCAACGCCATAGTGTCGTTGCTGACCTATTGGATAGCAATATACCTTTTTTCGTTCAACATTTTATATGTTCAGTACCTATTGTTGCTGTTCGACATAATATATCTTTTGATAAGAGCGCGCATCGACAAACAGAAGATGCTTGTATGGACAACGCTTTTTATCATCGTCTCTACCCTCTTCTTTCACTCGTGCGACTATGTGTTCAATAATGTGATGAAACCCCACCAAAAGGTGCGCATCGAGGTGTTGTTAGGCTTAAAAGAGGACCTTGCAGGAGCCGGCTACAATGTGCATCAATCAAAAATAGCGATAGGCTCAGGTGGTATTTTCGGCAAGGGGTTTCTTAACGGCACACAGACTAAACTGAAATATGTCCCCGAACAGGACACAGACTTTATCTTCTGTACCATTGGCGAGGAACAAGGCTTTGCCGGCTCTACTTTTGTGCTGGTGGTATTTATTGTATTTGTATTGAGATTACTGATGCTTGCCGAACGACAGAATGATACATTCGGGCGAGTTTATGGCTACTCGCTTGTATCTATATTTTTCTTTCATTTTTTCATCAACATAGGCATGGTGCTGGGTATTACTCCGGTAATCGGCATTCCCTTGCCATTTTTCAGCTACGGCGGCTCTTCGTTCCTTGGATTCTCGATACTTTTGTTCAGTTTTTTGAGAATAGATGCCGACCGCGACCGCAGACTTTAATACCAACGTCGGCAACGCCACTCACCGGATTATTCATCAGGTGCGTAACCTTTATTAAGGCTGTATCATTGGGCTGCATAGCATGCAGGCCCAATGTATGAGACGTTTGATGCAACATCCCCACACTTGCGCCTTGTTGCCTGCCCAGCGAGTCGAATATTTCACAACAAAGTGTATCGACAGAATGGTAGCCACCCGAGAGAGTCTCTACCCGCAACCACAATTCGCGAACAGGATAAAAAGCTGAGCAACGCAATTGCACAAATAGTTCATGTGCAACATCCTCGCTAAAATTGAAATATTTATACTCTAACGTATCTGTCACATGCCACTCTTCTTGCAGTTCACGAAAAGCATGCAGCCTGACATCATCGCAGGCTGCAAACATCATCAAAAGCATGAGCAGCAGAAGACTACTCGGCCTTGGGATTATCTTTTTTCTTACCTTTTCTATTATTCTCATTGCGATACTCACGATTACCACCGCTACGTTTGCGTTTTTTGTTACGGGCATTGTCGAAACGGTCAATGGTGCTCTGTTCGAGAAGGTCAGCCGAAGGTCGGTTAGCCAAAATTGCATCGTCCTCGAGCAGCGATTCGGGCTTCTCGCCACGCTTGTTCATCTCAACAATCTGCTTGGCACGACGCGCCGAAATTGTTTTAAGATTGGCAGGAATGCGTTTGTCGCTCGAGTATGTAAGCAACCCTTTTAGAATATCGGCCTTGAAGAAATAGAATGTACCCTCGAGCGTCTCAAGTTCAATGTCGCGCGGCGGCAGACGCTTTGAGGCCTCAACATAGGCATCGACTTCGTAATTCAGACAACATTTCAGCTTTGCACATTGCCCCGCAAGTTTCTGGGGGTTGAGAGAAATATCCTGAAACCTCGCAGCAAGTGTCGAAACAGAAACAAAAGAAGTGGTAAAGGTTGCACAACAAAGTTCGCGTCCGCACGGTCCTATTCCACCAATGCGTCCTGCCTCTTGACGCGCACCAATCTGTTTCATCTCTATCTTTACCTTAAAAACATCGGCAAGTACCTTTATAAGCTGCCTGAAATCGACACGATTATCGGCTATATAATAGAAAATAGCCTTATTACCATCGCCCTGATACTCAACGTCGCCAATCTTCATTTCAAGATTAAGGTCTTTTGCTATCTGACGCGAACGTATCATCGTATCATGCTCCTTGGCCTTGGCCTCTTCATACTTTTCCATGTCCACAGGCTTGGCCTTACGATAGACACGTTTAAATTCCGATTCGGGCGTAAGCCTTGCCTTTTTCAACTGCAAAAGCACCAGACGTCCCGTAAGTGTCACACGGCCAATATCGTGCCCAGGATTGGCCTCCACAGCAACAATGTCACCCTTAACAAGAGGAAGTTTGTTTGAGTTGCGAAAATACCCCTTACGGGTATTTTTGAACTGCACTTCGACAATATCAGTATCCTCTTCATTGCCCGGAACATCTGCCAACCAATCGAAAGTATTTAACGGAGCATCCATGGCACCGCAACCTTTGCTGCAAATACCCGAACACCCATTCTGTTCTTTATATTTTAATTTCTCATCCATATATTATCTGTTCTTTATCCACACAATCATCCTCAACGCCATGTCGAAGAAAATCATTTTGGCATTTACATTCTGTTCTACATGTTTCTGAGCATCGGAAATCTCTTCTACAATTCCGAAGATATTATTCTCATTGACAAAAGGAGAAAAGTTTGCAGAAAAACTGCGTTCTTCGGGAGAAAGATAGAGCATTTCACTGCGCCCGAAATTCATTATAAAATTTTCGCGTATCATGCGCTGACAATATTCGAGCATACCCTTTTGACGTTCGCGACCGAGGGCTGCCACCTGTTCGCTCCACCGTTTCATGGCCTGAATATCGCGTTTATAGGCCATACGCATGAGGGTCATGAAAAATTCAAGATATATTTTCTTTTCATTATCCACCTTGAGCATCGACTCGGCTTTTTCCCAGTCGCCACCACTCTGCAAAGCTATGCTGCGAGCCGTCTCAGGGTCGAGCGAATAACGCTGCCTCAGAGCCGAAGAAATATCGTCGTTGGCTATACGGGGAATGTCTATACGTTGCGTACGGCTGAGAATGGTGGGGAGGATATGTTCGGTATTCTCGGCAACAAGTAGAAAAAGCGTCTCGGCCGGCGGTTCTTCGAGTATTTTCAATAGTTTGTTCGAACAGGCCTCTTTCATTTTTTCGGGTAGCCATATTATCACTATTTTCCAACCTCCCTCGCGTGACTTCAGCGAAAGTTTGCGCAAAATTTCGCTACTCTCTTTTTCGTAAATAATAGGCTGCTGATTTTCAACATCGAGCATCGCAAGCCAGTCGGAGTAACCGAAATATGGCTCTTTCAGGAAAATTTCGCGCCACTCGCCAATATAGTCGTCACTGACCGGGGAACTATCAGACGAGGAACCTTTCTTTTTCTTTACGGGAAAAACAAAATGCAGGTCGGAGTGAACAAGTTTGTCCATCTTGACACACGCCGGACAGCAACCGCAAGCGTCACCGTCGTGACGGTCGCGACAAAGGATGTAACGGGCAAGAGCAACGGCAACAGGCAGTTTGCCGTTACCCGACGGGCCGGTCAGCAACAACGCATGCGCAAGGCGATTTTCATCGACCATGCGACAAAGCTGTGCCACCAAACTTTTATGTCCTATTATATCCTTGAAATACATAAAAATAGCCTATTAGGGAGCTGTTTAAAATTCTAAAATATTGCTGCCAAAGTTTTATACACGCTGTCGGTTGCATTTATCGTGTAGAAATGAAGATTGGGCACGCCACGTTCTATAAGTTCGCGACACTGCTTTACGCACCACTCGTAACCGACAACCGCCGCATCGGCGTCACTCTTGCACTTGAGCAATTCATTGGTAAGTTCACCGGGAAGGTCGGTGTTGAACGTCTTTGGCAAAATGTTTATTTGCGACATTCGATGTATGGGCTTTATTCCCGGAATAAT
>CAZXIQ010000021.1:0-14005 GCA_964640785.1 uncultured Bacteroidaceae bacterium
GCTCCCCTAATAACCATAATAAAGAAACATTTAAAATTATACCGAACTAACGTTATTTAACGTCGGTTAGATATTTATTATGATGATTGAGGTTGTAAAAGAATCCTCAATCGTCATACTGAAAGAAAAATTAAAAAACTGTTTAATTTTTACTGAGCTGACGTTAATTTAAAATATTTACACCCATCGGGCACTTCAAACGTAATGTTTTAAAGTGCCCGATGGGTGTAAATTAATGTATTACAGTCTTTTCTTTCAGTGTGCAACTATGCAATAATTGCAATAACCTCAACCTCCACCAATACATCCTTCGGCAAGGTTTTTACAGCTACACACGAACGTGCAGGCTTGCTTGTAAATGTTTCGCCGTATATCTTGTTGAATGCTGCAAAGTCGCTCATCTCTTTCAAGAAACATGTGGTCTTTATAACGTTGTCGAAAGAGGTGCCTGCCTCGGCGAGTACCGCTGCAAGATTCTCCATCACTTGTTTGGTCTGTCCTTCAATGTCGGTGGCCTCAACTTCGCCGCTTGCGGGGTTTATTGCTATCTGTCCCGATGTGTAGAGCATGTTGCCGCAGATTATAGCTTGTGAGTAGGGGCCTATTGCTTGAGGGGCTTTGTCTGTGTGTACTTTTTTTAGCATTTTGTTTTTTATTTTATGGTTAGTAAATTCTTAGCAAATGCGGAAACCTGCGTCCAACAGCGCTTTTTTAATTTCCTCAATCTGTTGAAAATTGCGTGTTTCCATGTTTATGCGCAGGAAACAGCCGTTTATGTCCATAGTGGCATTGGCACGTTCATGGTGTACGCCTATCACATTGCCACCCTTTTCGGCTATTATTCTCGAAATATTCAATAGCTGTCCGGGCTTGTCAATAAGCTCCACTGTGAGCATGTATGAGCGTCCCGAGGTCAAAAGTCCTCTCTTTATTACTCTGTCGAGGATGTTTACGTCAATGTTTCCGCCCGAAACAAGGCAGATGGTGTTTTTCCCCTTGATGGGCACTTTGTCGAACATTGCTGCTGCTACTGCCACTGCACCGGCACCTTCGGCAATGAGTTTGTGCTGCTCTATAAGTGTTAGGATTGCCGACGACACTTCGTCGTCTGTAACGGTTACAATGTCGTCTACATATTTATTGCATATTTCAAATGTGTTTACTCCCGGCTCTTTTACGGCAATGCCATCGGCAATGGTGGAAACTTCGTGCAGGCGCTCTATCTTGCCATGTTGTATAGAGTTGAACATGCTGGGTGCGCCGCTCGATTGCACGCCATATATCTTTATGGCGGGGTTCAGCGATTTTATGGCGTATGCAACGCCCGAAATGAGCCCGCCGCCACCCACAGGTACTATTACTGCGTCAATGTCTTTGAGCTGATTGATAAGTTCAAGGCCTATGGTTCCCTGTCCGGCAATAACATCTTCGTCGTCGAATGGGTGTATGAATGTGTAGCCTTTTTCTTCTTTTAGTTGAAGGGCTTTTTGATAGGCATCGTCGTAGACACCCTCTACCATACATATTTCGGCTCCATAGTTTCTTGTGGCCTCAACTTTGGAAATAGGCGCACAGTCGGGCAGGCAGATGATGCTGCCGATTCCGTTTTTCGTTGCACCCAATGCTACACCCTGTGCATGGTTACCGGCCGAGCAGGCAACAACACCTTTGGCTTTTTCTTCGTCCGATAGTTGGGATATTTTGTAGTACGAGCCTCGTATTTTGAACGAGCCTGTTAATTGAAGATTCTCGGGCTTAAGAAATATCTTGCTTTCGGGGTTTATTTTGGGGGCATTTATAAGGTCGGTGCGTCTGATTACATTTTTCAATATGTACGACGCATGGTAAATTCTGTCAAGCGTAAGCATTTTTGTCTGTTTGTGTGGTTGTGATAATAACTGATTCTGCAAATTTACGATATTTTACCGTTGCAACAAAATTTAGAAGCTGTTTGAATTTATATCGCCATTTTTTATATTCAAAAATGGCGAAACATTCTTATATTATGAAATACTGTGTAGGGTGTTTTTACATTATGGGAAAAATAACAAAAACCGCTGCGTCCCATAATGCGTGCGACAATACAATGGCAGCGAAACGTTCGGGCATAAGGCGATATAAAAATCCCCATGCAATGCCGCAGACCATTGCAGCCATTGTCAGCATAAAGTTCAGTGAGCCAATGTGTACAAGTGTGTATATTGCCGTTGCGGCTATAAAGCCTTTGTTTGCACCCCAACGTTGCGACAATGTTCGTTGTATGTATCCGCGCCAGAATATCTCTTCGGCAGGGCCTATCAACAGCAACAGCGCAATGGCTATCAGCGATGCAGAATTACCATCCTTCATAGCATAGATGGAATCGACCTGTGGGCGTGCAAAGTCGAATATCAGTTGGGATATTTTATCTCCCACCCAAAATACTCCCCATAGTGCTACGGCTATTGCAATGCCAAGAGCAATGTTCGTCAGATTCCATTTTATGTCGCGTGGCCACGAGGGGCGTGCGATTGTTGCAATGCTTATGAGTATCGTTGCAGAAAAACTCATTGCAATCCAAAAATTAAGATACGGCGCGCTCCACGGCGAGAACATTGCCGTCCATAGGGCAAAGGCTGCTATAATTGCCAAAATCGGACGTTTCATATTAGTGTGGCGATAATAAAGGATATTGTAAATAACAGGCTGAAAATAAGTTGCAATTTAGCTGTGCGCTCGTCGAGGTTGGCAATAGTGTTGGCCGTCTGTTCGTCGTGGCGCAACATGTCGCGTGCGCCCTGCCAAGCGGGAATAATTGCCGGCAGCGTAAGCAGCGACCACCAAGGTAACGCACCTGCAACTGCGCAACCGACTATCCATGCAAAGGGGGTCAGTACCTCTGCCGCATATAACCATTTTGAAACTCCTCGTCCGAGGTTCATGGCAAGTGTGGATATATTGGCACGATTATCGGTGGCAATGTCACGTGTGTTGTTCGAGTGAAGAATGGCTACCGTAATTAATCCGACAGGGATTGCTGTCCACAAAACCTCCCACAGCAGGCTGCCCGTAGCCACGTATGATGTTCCGAGGGTGGGTAGAAGTGCATAGGCCGACATTATGTCAATATCGCCCAATGCGCTGTATTTCAGTCGTGGGTAGAGTATTACTGTAAGTGCTCCGGCAAGCCCGAACCAGAAGAGTAGCCATCCGGCGCGCATCATCAGTCCTATGCCCATTATCAATGCTGTTAATAGCAGTGCTATTGCCAAGTACAACATTTCGCTTGGCAAAAATTCTCCGCTTGTCAGGGTTTTTGCGCCGAAAGTATCCTTGGTGTCCACGCCCTTGCGATAGTCGAAATAGTCGCTCCATACGTTCCCGGCTGCGTGAAACACTACAATGTTTATAATGGCCCAAATGCCGTTTATCCAATCAATCTCGGCGTTTCGCCAAAATAGATAGGCGAGTGTTACGGCGACGGGCATTGCCGATGCCGGGAAGGACCAAGGGCGCACGGCTGCTATCCATTGAGCGAATTTATGTCTTTTCATAAAATATAAATAGCGTTGTAATATCCTTTATACACAAAAAAGGTTGGAAAATCCCCAACCTTTTTTGTGTGATTCCGGAGCGATTCGAACGCTCGACCCACGCCTTAGAAGGGCGTTGCTCTATCCAGCTGAGCTACGGAACCAACCTTTTTTTCTTTTGCGTTTGCAAAGATAGTGCTTTTTTGTGGTAATGGCAACTATTTTCCGAATTTATTTTTTTTGATTCTTTTATAAAGTAGGTCTATAAGCTGTTTGCATAGTTGCCATCTTCACATTTAAAGCCTGCCAATTCCTTGAAAGAGGGTATGTGTATCTCTTTTCGGCGCAATTCTATTAGATTGTTTTTTCTTAACAGGTTAAGTGCGCGCGAAACATTTATGCGTGTCTCGCCTAAAATATCGGCAAGGTCATCCATTTTTATTTGTAAAGTCTTGCTGCCCTCTTGCGACTCGGACCTTACAGCCACGAATTCTACAATCTTTTCGGGCAGTGGCAACTGTCGGGCGTTCCATATTTGAGCATTCTTTTGCTGCGCACGTTGGCATAATAGGTTCATCATGTTCATCAAAAAAATATTGTATCGCGATAATTCGTTGAACAGATAGGATTTTTCTATTGTCAATGTGTCGCACTCTCCATTAGCATAGTAACTGCTTTTGTATGTTGGTTCCATTCCGAAAAGCGAGTATGGCTCAAAGGCGAACGGTGTTTTAATCTCTTCGGTGAGTGTGTAGCGGCCGTCGGGCGATACGCATTTCAATGTAAGTGTTCCACGTACCAACAGTGTAAAAGTGTTGCATGGCGAGCCTTGCGCGGCTATTCTCTCTCCGTCAGTGTGTCGGGTAAATACCAATTTCACTTTGTCGAGTATCGATGTTATTTCATCTTTGCTCATGCCCTGAAAGTAGGGCAGGCACATAAGGCTTTCGTACATTATGATATTAAATTTTGCGCAAAGATAGTTTTTATCATTCGTAATTCTTTAGATAATATTCTCTCTTTTTGTTTTATTAACTTATTTTATCTCAGACGAACGGTTATACATCAATGTAAGGGTATCATGGTATTTCAGTGCCTGTCCTCGGGCTTTGTGGGGTCGTTGATAATGTTCAGCGGCACAAGTTCAATATAATCGAACATGAAACTATTAAAATTTGTATTTTCAGATACGTTTTTGAAACGTATCCAATGTTCGCCTTCACTTAAATATTTTCTATCCACTATGCGACGAAGAGTACCCCGGATGCTTCTATCCGTATATTCACCAGTCATAAGGTTAAAACTATCGGGTCCTTTCATCCATCCGCGGTTACGCATCTGTTTATCTTTTTCAACACCATTGTCGTTAGTCTCTTCATCCGCGAACCAACCAATGCGCTGGTCAAGGCACCCTATGCGAAAATCTATTGGCAATCCACTTACCTTATTATCGATATATATTTGCACCACAGCCTCTCTGTCATCATAGAAGTCCTGTATGTTGCAAGAAAAGCGTATTTCGTATGTTCGCGAAGGAACAGGTGGCAACCGAAACGAAAAATCAAAAAGCCCCAATGGTCTTAAATCATCAAGAAAATATAAACCACCATTATTTTGTTTATATATCTTGAATTGATTGCTGTTGCTCTTTATATTTCGACAATAGTCGGCGGGGATGATTGTAAAATCATTATTACTATATTTGTATCTTATATTATTGCTTGACAGTTCGGGCATCATCGATAAAAAGTCGAAGCGCATGCGCTCGTTCAGTATGTTGCCCACCATTTCATCCTCGTTGTATATGAGTATCCTGTCAATGGGCTGCACAACGCCGTTAAGCGCATTTTGTACAAAATCACTATGCCTCAGGTCGGCTTGTGTAAACTCGGTTGTCTCTATCAGCCGTACGTTTAGATGATGGCGCAATTCGGGGTTGTAAGGTATTTCGCGTTTAGAATAGTTTATGTATATGTTGGCTGCATCCTGCGTGCCATAGGGCTTTACCACCTTCATCAACGTGCCCTGCATAGTCTCGAAATAGTCGAAACGGGGATATTTTTTGCCTAAATGAATTTCGTATTGACCACCTTGCGGAACTATTTTATTATAAGGGTATTCGCCCTCTATTATATGGTAGGCAACGAACTTGTTCAGAGCATTGCGAGGACTCTCGAAATTGCCTCTATCCTCGGTTCCGTACCACTTTTCGGCAAAGGCTACAAGGTCGTCGATATTTTCGATTCCTTGTTTACGAAACACCTCGTCAGTTTCGACAAAAGCAGTGTAACGATAAAATTTCTTTTCAGGAACGGAAACCAGATTATCTGGAATAAAATCTCCTCCTACTGTACTTAATGAATATTTCTCTGGTGCTACATATGAATTATCACTATATTTCAGTAGCGAATCACCCAAACCAGTCAGTTGCAATGCAGCACTGAACAAACTAAAATAGTTGTACCGCCCAATATGCCCCGGCAAGCTGAACGAGGCGGGGTTTATAGCCTTGTCGAGAGTGTGTATTATTCCATTCTCCACATATTCGTCGCGTGTCATTATGCGCGAATAGTTGTTTATCATTATGTAGTAATTCTCGCCCTCCACCACATAGTTTATTCCAAGATAGTGGTTGTCGAAGTTCCACTGCGCCACCGAGCCTTCACCCAAATTAGATGTGCTGAAACTGCCCTCGACAATATGCGTGTTTGCGAGCACCACTGCCATAGAGTCGCTGAGTTCTTCGAATAATGGCGAGGTTACTCCTGTCCATACAGGGTTGTCAGTCTCTTTAGTCGCATGGTAAATGCTGTCTTGTTCTTGCAGATATTTTTCCATCGCCTCGTTGTCGGGCAGGAACAGCGTGTATTGTCCGTATGTAGATAGCAATGATAATCGTTCGGCACGTTTCAATATGTCAATAAAATGCGAATATCTGTCGCTACGGTTGAGTATATAGTCAGCTACCGTTTCGCCCGTAAAGGTGTAGCGGTTGCTTTTGTCAATGTCGTCGGTGCAGGCGACTATTGACAGTGCTATTGCGAGTATGCAGAGTATTCGTTTCATTTTATTCTTTAGTGCTAAAATACAATGAATGTTTTATATTTCAAATTTCCCATCTTGCATTTTTGCCATTCGTGTCTCTCTTATTGGCGGGGCTATCCTACAGTTTTGCGTTTTGGCGTTATTTTCAATTTTGTCTTTCCCCCCCCCCCCCCCCCTTTTTTTTGTTGGTTAAATATTGTTAAACTTTGTGTCGGTTGATACACCAAATGCATTTTTTAAAAACTTAATGCGTACCAATCAAGCAATGAACTTCTCAATGAAAAACGATTGTTTTTTTATATCGAACCGATGTTAAACATAATAGCATCCGTAGTAAAAAACAGTAAAACTACGGATGCTATTATGTTGGGAAATGTTTTTTGTATAATAATCCTTTAAGACTTTATGCTTTTTATTGCTGTGTGTCTATTTTTTTTACACATACTTTTTTCCCGTTTATTATATATATATTGCCGGGAGTAATATCTTTTACGTTGCGGCCGTTAATATCATATATCTTATCGCTCTCTTTAATCTCGTCCATAGTGATGCTGCCAATATTTGTAGGTATGCTGTACGATGCTTTTACAAGTGCGATGGCTGCCGATAGTTTTTCGCTTTCTTCGGGGAATAGTACCGTTGCACTGCCGGCAAAGAGTGTTTCGGCTGCCGAGGTCTCGGCAATAAGATTGTTTACATATTCGAGAAGGTTGCCATCCTTTGCCTCTACATAACTGTAAAGTACAGTGTTGTCGGCTGTGGTGTTTGCTGTGTCTACAATTTCTGCGAGCAGAGCGTTTGCATCGGCTATTGTGGCTTCGAGCAGGGCTCTATCTTCTTTCGCTTGGTTGTCTGTGACACACGTTATTGCCCATTGCGACGATGTTTGGTCGTTTTTCCAACCTACAAGTTGGTAGGTCGATGCGCAGTGGAAATATCCGTAACCGGAATTTTCGTGTTGTATGGCAAATTTGCAATTTTCCATTTCGTGTATCTTGAACTTTAGTGCCGACGATGTTGTACTTGCCTTTGCTGTGATGTCTTTGCTCATTGCTACATAGTCTACATATTTGCCGGTGTTGGTCTTTATGTAGTATAGTTCGCTGCCGGCCACCGGCACAAATGTTAGTTTTATGCTTGAGGCCGAGGTCATTGCGCAGGCCATTGTTCCATTGTCTTTGCAGTAGGCTGTGTATTTCGAATATTTCGAATTTGTCAGTTTGTATTGGTTCTTGGGGTTTATTTTGATTATGGCGCGGCTGTCGGCTAATATTTTGTCGAATTCGTCCGAGAGTATTTTGGCCCATTCGCCGTATGTGTGCTCCTCTTGTGAACTGTCGGCAACGGCTGCCTTTGCTGCATTGTAGTATTTTGTAAGTTCTTCGAGTGCATAGGCGTGTATGTATCCTACTTTCTTGCCTGTGGCGTCTTTTTTCTTTATGTATTTACCTGCCAGTTCTATTGCCTCGCCAAGTGCGGCAAGCTGCACCTCTTTGCTTCCGTTGTACACTGTTGTAACCTCGCTCTCGCTGCCATCGGCCGATACTGCCATTATCTTCAGTTCGCGGGCGGCAATTTCGTCGGGTAGGGTGTACTTGTAGGTGTTGCAGAATGTGAGCAGGCTGTCGTCCATGTTGTAAAAGCGGAATCCTACGGCTCCCGAGCCGTGCGAGAAGGTTACATCTTTGCCGAATCTTGAGTATATGTACCCTGCGGCTTTTGTGTCGAGCGAGTCGCCCATGTAGGCTGTGAACTGTCCAAGGTCGCCTGCCTCGCCCACTTTATAGTCGATGGCGAGTCGGTTGCCGCTGCCTCCATCGGTGCGGGGGTAGTGGACTATGCGGTCTTCCATAAACTCTATTGCTCCACACTTTTTGGGATATTTTGCGATTTTCTCTTTTGTTGAGTTTATCATTGTTTGTGTGGAGGTTATTTTGTAATTGCCATAGTCGCCTACAAGCAAATTGTTCATTGGAACGAAGAATCCCCATGCGTCGAAGAATGTGGTGAGGTCCTCTTGAGCAACCTCGCAACATTTTTCCACGAATTTTAGTAGGTCGTTACTGCCGTAGTTAAGGCTGCTTGTGCTCTTTTTCATGGGGTCCTTGCGCAGGGCTATGAATAGTTTTTGGAAAAATTGGGGGTCGTTACCTGCTACGTGATAATATAGATACAACTGCCAGAACATGCGTGTGGTGTGCATCAGGTTTACGTTCATCTGGTAAGAGTAGGGTACCTTGTCTTCGTAGTTTTTCGATGTTTCCGAAATTATTCCTCCGCGTGACATGTAACGGCCGAATTTGTATAGTACCATGTTCGAAAAAAGGTTGTTGCTCACCTCGGTGTTTCCTATCATGTTTATCGCTCCTTGATTGGCGTGTCCTATTTCGTGGGCAGGACCCCAGAAGTTGCAACCGTTCATCATTTTTTCGTAGGCCATCATGCCTGCAAGTGTGTGGGGCGGGTAGTTGGTGTTGTATGCGCCCGACGACATTGTTGTTGCGTCGTCGCGGGTGCGGGCTACGTGCAGGTTGTTGAAACGTTCGAGAGTTCCGTCTATCTCAAAGCCCATAAGTTCGTGTTGCCACTCGGTCATTGTGTCCCACCAACCGATGCACTCTGTTATTTTTTCGGGTACGCAGTTTGTGGCTGTGAGTGCTTCTTTGTCCATGTTCAGCATCACTTTGTGGCCTTTTACCTGTATGTATTTGTATGTTGCGAGGTTTTTTGTTATTTTCACCCAGTCGGCGTCTGTGTGGCGGTCACGGTCCCAGTAGCCATTAAGTACACCGCCCTCGATGTGAATGTCAAGCGAGTCGTAGTCGGCTATTATCTTGTCGCCTGTGGTGTCGGCTGTGTACAGTATGTACAGCATTGTGTTTCCGCGTCCGACGGGGATTATATTCATGCCTTTCTTAAGGTTGCTGCGTACACCCGATATTGCATTCATGTAGACACGGTCTACTTGCAGTGTTGTATTTTCGGGAATATCTTCGCCCACAAATATATATAATATGTCGCCCGAATTTGCGTATATTCCCGTGGGGTTGCTCAAGTACGAATATGTTGTCATGTTAAGGCGTTTGGCCCATACATCTACGTCGGAATATGGTTCGTAGGTGTGTACACGGAACTCTTTTTCATACTCTTTCCAACTGTTGTTCTTTATTTTAAGAGCGATGTTTGTAAGTTCTTCGCCGTAGGCACTTGTGGCTGTCCGCAGCTCTTCGTCCGAGAGTGACGAGTATTCTTCTTTTAGTTGTGTGCACGATGCGTCTGTGTAGAATGCCATATAGCCGTTGCAGAAGTCATCGTTGTTGTCCATAATGTTCTTGTATGCCTGATATTTTGCTTGGGCTGCCTCTACTGCGCTGTCCGAAAGTTCTACTTTTTGAAAGCCCCACTCCGATGCTGTTATTTCCTCGCTGCCTTTGTACCAAGGTACAATGTTGTTGTCGTTGTCGCAATGCAGACTGTAAGGTATGTTGGAGCCGTGCCACATGTTGTAGCTTTTTGCGGCGGCTGAGTTTTCTTTAAGGTAGTAGATGGTTGCTGTGTTTGTGGTGAGCACTTGTGTGTAGAATGAGCCTGCACCTTTTATGTAGTTTCCTGTGTAGATATTTTGGAATGTCCATCCGCCGCTTTTTTTGCAAAGTTTCCATAGTTGCGTGTACGACTCGTCGTTTCCTATTTCGTCGCATATCATCTTGCCGCCTGTAAAGTCTTCGGCCATTGCGAGGTTGTATTTCAGGTTCACAATGCGGTAGATTCCTGTGTCGCCGGGTGTTACGTAGTTGTCGGCTTTGGCTGTGAGTATGCAACATAGCAGCATTGCTAATGTTACCAATGTCTTTTTATTGTTCATGCTATTTGGTGTTTGTTATTTTACTGTTGGTTCAAAGGCTTTTCCTGTCCATCGGTACTCGATGGGGTGCATGTTTTTTGTTACAAATATCGAGTCGTTGCGCGACATATATGCGGGCATTGTGTAGCTTGCTTGCATTGTGGTTCCCGATGGTGAGAGTGTAAGTTCTACAAGGTACATGTCGGCTATGCGCAATATTTCGTTGAGCGAGTCGCTTGTGGTGAAAAATTCTTTTATCGACGGTCTTTTGAACAGTCGTGCATCGGGGCTTATCTTTTTCCACTCTTTAGTGTAGAATCTTATGCGGCTGTCGCATGCCTCGGCACAGACTGTGTTTATTATACATATTATAGTGTCGCCCGTCGAACGTGGCAACAGTTTCATTTGTAAAAAAGTGTGACCGGTCAGTTTCATTTTCAGATAATCGGGGGTAAGCTGCAATAGTTCCGAATGACCGTCGAGCCGGTTGGTTACGCGTGCCCGCATCTTTGCGTCGAGAAAATCCACGCAGTCTGCACGGTTACTGTGTGTCAGCAGTGGTATTATGGAGTCGGGCATTTCTGTGAAGATAGTGCGCATCTCTTGCGCGTTTGTAGTAATTGCTACAAACGTAAAAATGGTTAGTATGTAAATAAATTTTCTCATTTCGAGCCCAAATATAAGAAGAATAATCCGATTAATATTAATATCAAGTCAAAAGCTTTGCTTTTAAGGTTCTTTTCCCGTAATATCATTGCTCCAAAGGTGAAGGAGACTATGACGCTTCCGCGCCGTATCATGGAAACTACGGCTATAAGTGCATCCTCTTGTGCCAATGCCGAGAAGTAGCAAAAGTCGGCTATTCCCAAGAATAGGGATATTAATAGTATGCTCCAGCGCCATTTAAAGGGGGTGCTTTTTTTTCGCGCAGGCCACCATAGCAGCAACATTATGGCTGCCATCATTATGCACTGATATAGGTTGAACCACGACTGTACGAGCATGGGGGCGAGGCTTTGCATAAGATATTTGTCGTACAGTGCGCTGATTGCTCCCAATATGGCTGCGGCTACCACAAGTGCCACCCATCGGTTGTGCTTAAAGTCGATGCCTTCCTTTTTGCCGCTCTTGCTAAGCAGAAAAAACGATAGTATTGCCACTGATACTCCTATCCATTGATAAATATTCAGTTGTTCGCCGAATATAAGCAATGCTCCCAACAGCACAAGTACCGGACGGGTTGCCTGTATGGGCGAGACAATGGTTATCGGCAGGTGTTTCATTGCAAAATATCCGCACATCCATGAGCTTAGAACTATTATGGCTTTTAATATAAGCAGCAGATGTGTGTGCCATGCGGCTGCGGGCACGAAAAGCATTTCGCTCTTTATGTGCCCTATGTGCGAAAATAGTATGAACGGCAGAAAGAGTAGTGCCGAGAAGAGTGTGTTCAGGAACAGTACCAGAATGACGGCATTATCCTTCAGCGATACTTTTTTGAAAAAGTCGTAGCAACCGAGCAGGGCTGCCGACATAAATGCTAATGCTACCCACATCATAGGAATATATTCTCGGGATATTTTACCTCTTCGAGAAAGAGGGCTTGTGCAAGGGCCGAGTCTCCGGCCTCGGAGCGTTGTTTTTTTGTTATAATCTCTCTGAATCCTTCAACGGTGATTTTTCCTTTGCCCACCATCAGCAGCGTACCGACGATGGCTCGTACCATGTTACGCAGAAATCTGTCGGCCTCTATTTCGAAATACCACTCGTTTGTTGCTGTTTGCACCCATTTGGCCGATACTATTTTGCAGTTGTTGGTTTTTGTGTCGGTGTGCAGTTTGCTGAAACTTGTAAAGTCGCTGTATTCGGGCAAAGTGGCTGCGGCGCGGTTCATTGCATCAAAGTCTGTCTCGCCTGTCACACGGCAACTGTAACGGCGGTTGAAGGGGTTTTTTGCCGTCGAAATGTAGTATCGGTAGCGTCGCGACAATGCGTCGAATCTTGCGTGGGCACTATCTGTTACTGCTTTTATGCAGTGTATGGCAATGTCCGGTGGCAATATTTTGTTCAGGCGGTAGGTTACTTGTTTGCAATCAATCTTTTCGGGAAAGTCTGCGTGGGCTACCATGATGGTGGCGTTCACGCCGGTGTCGGTGCGTCCGGCTCCCGTTATTGCTATTGGGTGGCGCATGAGCAGTGCAAGTGACTTTTCGAGCGTCTCTTGCACTGTTACGGCGTTGGGCTGTATTTGCCAACCATGATAGTTGCTGCCGTCGTATGATAAATATATGAAATATCTTGCCATCAGCGTTCGTTTTTCATTATATATGTGTAGCAGGCTACTAATCCCGCTGTTTCGGTGCGCAGACGCGAATTTCCGAGGGTCACGGGTGTAAAGCCGGCCTTTATTGCGCTCTCGACCTCCTCTTTGCTGAAGTCGCCTTCGGGGCCTATGAGTATTGTGGCATCTTCGCCGGGGAGCAGGCTCTCGGCGAGCGGGTGTTTAAGGTCGTCGTAACAGTGGGCTATGAATTTTTTGCCGCTGTGTTCGGCGTTTATGAATTTTTTGAAGTCTGTAATTTCTTCTACTTCGGGTTTATGATATTTTAAAGACTGTTTCATTGCCGACACGACAATGCGTTCTATTCTGTCGGTCTTTACTATTTTTCGTTCCGAGAATCGGCAGTTGAGAAACACTACTTTGTCCCAACCTATTTCTGTTGCCTTTTCGGCAAGCCACTCCATGCGGTCCATGTTTTTTGTTGGTGCAATGGCTATTGTCAGCTTGCCTTTCCAGCCTTTTTCCATGTTGTGTGTTTCTATGGTCTCTACCTTACAGTGCTTACCTGCGGTCGATACTATTCTTACTCTGAAAAATTTGCCTTTTCCGTCGGTAATTTCAAGTTCGTCGCCCTCGCCCAGACGAAGTACGCGCAGGCAGTGTGCGGCCTCTTCTTCGGGCAATTCCCATGTTTTTTCTATTTCGGGTGCGTAAAAAAGTGCCATTTTTATCTTTTATTTAATTGTTTGTATCTTGTGATGTTATGTTGTCTCTGTTTTCTTCTTTTTTTGTCGTGCGTGCGTCAATCTCTTGTTTCAATTTCATTGCAAGCTCGTAATTTTCGTCTTTTATGGCTTGTTGCATCACTTCGCGCAGTGTATCGGTGGCAGCCAAAGTTATGGGTATGGATATTGCATTGTTCCACTCTTCCTTTACACATAATGTGTTTAGTAATTCGTCGTCAATGTAAATGGGTGCGTCGAAACGCATGGCTATGGCTACTGCGTCCGATGTTCGTACGTCGAGCTTTATTTCGCGCCCGCCGGTTGTGAAAAGTAGGTAGGAGTAGAATGTCCCTTCTGTTATTTTGTATATTTTTGCATGGAGAAGTTGTGTGTCGCAAGCCTCGGCAAAAAGTTTGAAAAGGTCGTGCGTGGTGGGGCGTTCAAAGTGTATGTTGCGCTTGGCAAAAACTATCGACTGTGCCTCAAAAGGGCCTATCATTACCGGTAATTTACGCATGCCTTCTTTCTCTTGCAGCAACATGATGAATGCTTTTTCGTCGGCTGCACGGCTTAATATTTCCGATACATATAATTCTAC
>CAZXIQ010000022.1:0-13956 GCA_964640785.1 uncultured Bacteroidaceae bacterium
GGTCTATCATAATGCGTCCGCAGTTCTCACAAACAATGATTTTTTTGCGCATTCTTATGTCCATTTGGCGTTGAGGTGGTATTTTGCTGAAACAGCCGGCGCATGCGTCACGTTGTACATATACGATGGCAAGGCCGTTGCGTGAGTTTTTACGTATGCGCTTGAATGATGTAAGAAGACGAGGCTCTATTGTCAGTTCGAGGTTGCGTGCCTGTTCACGAAGTTTCTCCTCTTCTTGTTTTGTTTCTGTAACAATTTCTTCGAGCTCGGCTTTTTTCAGTTCCAAGTCTTTTTTGCGCTCGTCGAGTGCATTTTTGGCTTTGGCAAGCTCCTCGTTCTTTTGTTTGTCGAGGTTTTGTGCCTCGCGTATTTTCTTTTCGTCGTGTTCTATGACAAGGTTCTTGTATTCTATTTCCTTGTTCAAAAGGTCAAATTCACGACTGTTGTG
The DNA here is from genome assembly GCA_964640785.1 of uncultured Bacteroidaceae bacterium. Lineage (GTDB taxonomy): Bacteria > Bacteroidota > Bacteroidia > Bacteroidales > Bacteroidaceae > HGM04593. Next base: position 449 of record CAZXIQ010000022.1, read on the forward strand.
AATGTGATTCTGGTCCTCGGTGTATTTGGCAATACTCTGTTTGGCCTGTTCAATTTCGGCTTTGTAACCTGTGATTGCCTCTTTGTTTGCTTTAATATCGTTTACAATATTTTCGATGCGGGTACCAAGGCCGATAATCTCATCTTCGAGGTCTTTTACCTCAAGGGGAAGCTCGCCAAGAAGAATCTTTATTTTGTCGGTCTCCGAGAGAATTGTTTGTAATTGATACAACGACTTTAATTTCTCTTCTACTGTATACTCAGAAGGGTCTTTCTTTGCCATTTTTTTATCGTTTTTTGTTATAAATAATATATCGGATTAGTTCTCTTTTTTGTTGTTGTGATTTTAAGGTCGGGGAATTTTTGTGTTAGTAACTCAGAAAGCAGTTCGGTGGTGTATTGTTCGCTCTCGTAGTGCCCTATCACTGCCATTATCATGCCGTCTGTGTAGTTGAACATGTCGTGATAATGTCCCTCTCCTGTTATATATATGTCTGCTCCGGCTGCGGCCGCCTCTTTTGCAAACGATGCGCCGGCTCCGCCACAAAGGGCTACGCGGGTTATCTTTTTACCTTGTAAGGCTGTGTGTGTCAAACGTTCTACGTTGAATGTTTTTTTTATTTTATGTAAAAAATCTATTGCGTCGATAGGTTCGTCAAGCTCGCCTGTTACTCCTGTTCCGGCGGTAGGCCACACGTTGCACAGGGGGTAAATGTCGTATGCCGGCTCTTCGTAAGGATGCGCTGCCAACATGGCTTTTAATGCTCTGTTCTTTAAATGTGTGGGCAGCACAGTCTCTATGCGTACCTCTTTTTCGGTGTGTAATTCTCCTATTGTTCCGCAATAGGGCGAACATTTTTCTCCTGCGCGAAAAGTGCCTTCACCGGCAATGTTGTAACTGCAACAATCGTAGTTGCCTATTGTGCCGCATCCGGCATTAAATAGTGCGTTACGTACATTTTCGGCATGGGACAGGGGGACGTATACTGCGAATTTGAGTAACGAATTTTCTTTCTGCGATAATATTTTCACATTTTTAAGCCCCAACTTTTCGGCTATCTTGAAATTTACGCCTCCTGCTGCATTGTCGAGGTTGGTGTGTGCCGAATAAATGGCAATATTATTGCTTATGGCTTTAATAACGCAACGCTCAATGTAATTTGCGCCGGTGATTCTTTTAAGAGGCTTAAAAAGAAGGGGGTGATGCGATATAATAAGATTGCATTCGGATGTTACGGCCTCGTCAATGATTTCTTCCGTTACGTCCAAACACAACAAAGCCCCTTTAACTTCCGCCTCATACAACCCCACTTGCAGACCGGCATTATCGTAGCTTTCTTGCAAGGGCAGAGGCGCGAACATTTCAAGGGCACTCGCTATCTCTTTAATTTTTGCCAATTGTCAGAAAAATATGCTGCAAAGATAGGCGTTTTTTTTCTATTTTCAAAGCCTATTGGATATTATTGTTCTATTTTTATCGTGACACGTTTTTTATGCAGCCGTCGGCATCGAATGCCAAGCGTCGCACAAGGTAAAGTGTGACAGCAATCGACAGCATGGAGGCCGAAATTGTTATTACAATAATCATCATCTGGTATTTAATAGCTACGTCGGGGGTGCTACCACCAAGAATCTGTCCAATCATAGTGCCGGGCAATGCCACAAGTCCCATCACTGCCATGTTGGCAATAGCTGGGCTGAATGCACGCACAAGTGCCTGTTTAACAAATGGCGACACTGCCTCTTGTACGGTTGCTCCATTACCTAACATATAGTAGTAATAGGTGCTTTCACGTCGCAGATGCGAATAAAATGTGTTCAATGCTATCACGTTTACACCAAGCATGTTACCCATGAGTATTCCCATCACAGGAATAAAATATTGAACACTGAACACGTTGTCGAGTTGCAGTACTATTCCCAAGAAATATAGACCGACGAGCAGCGCTCCGGTGACAAAGCCCACCATGATGGGGCACATCATTATCGAGCGTTTGAGTTTTGTGCGTGTAAGGGCTGTTTCTGTTGCAACAAATACCATGATTATAACCCATGCTACGTTCAGATAAGGGTTGTCCCAAAGGAAAAGATATTTCAGGTACAGCCCCACTAAGAACAGTTGCCCTACCATGCGTGCAAGGGCTGTGACTGTGCTTTTTACTATTCCGGTGCGATATTTCCACAGAAAAAATAGCGGAATAAGCATTAGCAGCAAACCCAAAAGCAAACTCTCGATGGATATGTCAATAGTTCCCATGTCTCTTTTACAATGTTGAAATATTTATTACCCTGTCACACACCGATGCGAAATGTTTGTCGTGTGTCACAGCAAGGATGGCTTTTCCTTTTTGGCACAAATCTTTGATAAAATCTATTACCATAGCTACCGATTCGCTGTCGAGTGCCGAAGTGGGCTCGTCGAGGAAAATTATATCTTTGTCGAGCATGGCAATTACAGCAAACAACATGCGCTGGCGTTGTCCACCCGATATTTCGTTCAGGCGTTTCGAGAAAATGTCGTTGTTTAGTCCCAGACGTTCAAAGGTCTTTTGCCATACTTCTTTTGTAACAGTGATGTTTTTATTGTTTTTAAATGAAAAAGGAGTTTCAAGAACCTCGCTCACCCATTCGCAGGGGAACGACAAGTCTTGTGGCAGAAAAGCTGTGTGGCGACGGAACTTTTCCATTTGTCCGTTGAACATTTCCTCACCATTTAGTGAGATTTTTCCCGAAGTGTTTGGCACAAACCCCATTAGTGCACGCAGAATGGAACTTTTGCCGCTGCCCGATGCTCCGGTAATAGCTACAAGCTCTCCACGTTGCATACACATAGAAAAGTCGCGTACAACAACATGGTTATTATACGCAATGGTTAAATTTTTAACATCCAATAAACACAATTCCCCTTTCATATTTGCAAAGGTACAAAATGTAAAGTGAAAAGTTGTTTCAAACGTGCAAAAATATTTTTATATGCACAAAACATCGCAAAGGTTGTTACCTAACATTTTTATTTTTATTTTTGCAAAAAAAAACAAATAAAGAATATGATATACGACGAAAGAAAAATACGCCGTGCACAAGTGATTGAAGCGGCCAAACAGATGATGACTGCGGCGCGCACCGCGCCAAAAGCCAAAGGCGAAGACCTATTGGAAATATTGCTTGTCACAGATGAAGATATACAAACTCTCAGCGATAAGTTGCATGCTATGGGCGAAGAGCGTGCACGCGGAGGTATGATGCGCGACGCAATAAACATACTCTCGGCCGACGCTATACTTCTCATAGGTACGCGCGAACTGCCAATGGGGCTTAATTGCGCCTACTGTGGTGCGGCAACCTGTGAAAGTCGTGGCGAGGGAACCCCATGTGCCATGAATCTGGTAGACGTGGGAATAGCGTTAGGTTCGGCCTGTGCGACGGCTGCCGACTTGCGCCTTGACACTCGTGTGATGTATTCGGCCGGATACGCTGCGCGCGCTCTTGGATGGATGCCCGACTGCACTTGTGTAATAGCAATTCCGGTGAGCGCAAGCGCAAAGAATCCATTCTTCGACCGCAAAAGCATGAAAAAACAGTAATATGACACAGCAGATATATTTGCCTGCCGAATGGCATAATCAGGAATTTATTCAGCTTACATGGCCCCACGAAAAAAGCGATTGGGCGTATATGTTGCAAGAGGTTGAAGAGTGTTTCGTCAATCTTGCTACGGAGATAAGCCGTCGCGAAAAACTTTTAATAGTGGCTCCCGACATTGCGACGGTTCAAGAGAAACTTAAAGCCGTTGCGGCAAACGTTGCAAATATCACATATTTTCAATGTGACACAAACGACACGTGGGCTCGCGACCACGCATTCATAACTTTAAGTAACGGCGAGGAGTATATATATGCCGATTTTCAATTCAATGGTTGGGGAAAAAAATTCCCGGCAATGTTGGATAATGCCATAAATCGCAAGTTGTACGATGCCGGTGTTGTAAAAGGTAAATACATGGATAACACCGACTTTGTGCTCGAAGGGGGCTCCATAGAGAGCGACGGCAAAGGAACGATTCTCACAACTTCGCAATGTTTGATGGCGCCCAATCGCAATCAACCGCTCGATAAGCAAGGTGTTGAAGATGAACTAAAAAAACGTCTCGGGGCCAAACGTGTGTTGTGGCTCGACCATGGCAATCTCATAGGCGACGACACCGATGGGCACATAGACACCATTGCTCGTCTCGCTCCCGACGATACAATCATATATATGCAATCGACCGACGAGGCCGATGAGCAACACTGCGACCTGCAAGCAATGGAACAACAGTTGCAACAGTTCAGGACAATGGATGACAAGCCTTACCGCTTGTTGCCTCTGCCCTCGCCCTCACCAATTGTCGAAGATGGTGAACGGCTGCCTGCAACGTATGCAAACTTCCTTATAATGAATAACGCAATACTCTACCCCACATATTCGCAACCGGCAAATGATGCCCAAGCTGCCACTGTGTTGCAAAAAGCTTTTCCCGGTTACGAGATTGTAGGCGTAGACTGTCGTGCACTGATAAAACAACACGGTTCGTTGCATTGTGTAACCATGCAATACCCCTCAAACAAATAAATTATGGATACAATAAAAATAGGAATAATACAGCAGTCGAACAACGGAGACGTAGAATGCAATAAACAGAAACTTGCATCAAACATACGCAAGGTGGCAGCACAGGGCGCGCAATTAGTTGTGTTGCAAGAACTGCACAACTCTCTCTATTTCTGTCAGACAGAATCGACCGAAAAATTTGAGCTTGCCGAAAAAATACCCGGTCCATCCACCGAATTTTACGGCAAACTTGCAGCCGAACTTGGGGTAGTAATAGTTACGTCGCTCTTCGAGTGCCGTGCAAAAGGATTGTATCACAACACTGCGGTGGTTTTTGATGTAGATGGAACAATCGCCGGAAAATATCGCAAAATGCACATTCCCGACGACCCTGCATATTACGAAAAATTCTATTTTACTCCCGGTGACATAGGTTTCCGTCCCATAAAAACTTCGCTCTGCACGTTGGGAGTGCAAGTTTGTTGGGACCAATGGTACCCCGAGGGGGCACGTCTGATGGCTCTTCGTGGTGCAGAAATACTCATCTACCCCACAGCCATCGGCTGGGAAAGCAGCGACACACCCGAAGAAAAATCACGTCAGCTCGAAGCGTGGCAGACAGTGCAGCGCGGACACGCTGTCGCCAATGGCCTTCCTGTCGTAACAGTCAATCGTTCGGGGCACGAGCCCGACCCTTCGGGAATGACGAATGGCATAAGTTTCTGGGGGCACAGCTTTGTGGCAGGTCCACAAGGGGAATTCCTCGAACATTTTGGCGAAGAGGAACAAAATGCTGTTGTCGAAGTCAGTCTTAAGCGTAGCGAGTCGGTGAGACAATGGTGGCCATTCCTGCGTGACAGACGCATAGACGAATATTCCGAAATTACAAAAAGATACATTGACTGATGCCAAATGTGGCATAATAGTCTGTCCGGTTGTATCGACATTTAATATTGTCAACGGCACTGTTTCATTTTATAGAGAAACAGTGCCGTTGGCAATTAATGTGAGGTTGTACAAAATCAGCATTTGCAAGCAACCGACTGCATAATCCACTCTACGTCGCGCAGATAATCCTGTAATTCCTGCTCGTGCTCCTCTTCTTCGGCCATAATTTTCTTGGCAATGTCACACGTTGTAAAATCGAGCCCGTTGGTGTATGATGCAATCTCTTCGTAACGAACAATGGCACACCTCTCCGACGCAATGTTCTGTTTTAAAATATTCATTACATCATTTTGCAACGGAACGGCATATTTACATCGGGCAAGGGTCAGCCATTGTGCCGGGTCGAGCACAGGCATCCCTTCGAGCTGAATGATTCTGTCGGCAAGCATTTTTGCATGAGCAAGCTCCTCTTGAGCATGCTCTTCAAGCTCTCGCTGAAGGTCGGCACGCATGGCACCTTCGACAATAAGGCTGCCAATCCAATACTGATAATAGGCCAGCCACTCTTCGCTTAACGCTGCATTCATCGTATCAAGCAAATGCGTAATATCTATGCGTTTCCTTAATATCTGCACACTTTCTTTTCCCATAATTAAATACAAAAATATTAATAGTCAATTATCGAAAATATAACACGTCGATGGCTTGTATTGTTTGCAGTTACCTAATTAATAAATATAAACAACTCTTGATAGTGGAAACTTATTGCTTGCACAAACTTATGCCCCGATGCATAAAAAGATGAAAAATACACATGTTTGGCAATTAAAAGCATGGAAACTTGCTTTTACCAAAGAGAAATATTATCTTCGCAGATGATATTTATTAATTCATAAAATCTGCATATACGATAATGAAACTTGCCGTTGCCACAAGACCGCATTTTTTTATCGAAGAAGATAAAATAATAACAAGGCTCTTCGAAGAGGGGCTCGACTATCTTTTATTGCATAAATCCCATCCCCACCCTCAATATATAGAACGACTTTTGAATCTGATACCCGGCAAATACCACAAAAAGATATTTGTCTGCAACTATCCGCGTTTCAGTCAAGAGTATAAATTTGCGGGGCGTTTGGTCAATATAGATGAAGAAGAATCAAACATTTCCCCCATAAAAGGAAAAGTCGTTTCAAACAGCAATAATCTTCAACAACTCGATGAACTTAAAAAGAGATACGATATAGTCTATTTCGGTCCATTGGGGCGCACATTCTATCAAAGTGCCGAGCTTAACCAATATGGCAAAAAGGTCATTAATAAAAAAGTGTGGGCATACGGCGAGCTTGATGAAAATAACTTAAAAAAATTATCGCAATATAAATTTGGAGGAGTAATATTGGATAAAATGCTATGGGACAAATTTGACGCCTGTCGCTCCACAGATTACAGCGAATTGATAAATTATTTCTGCAAATTGCAAAAAATAATAAATAAACTTTGAGAAAAGACCATACATAAAAAAAGAATTCCATACCTTTGCAAAATAAAACAAGAAATAAAAACAATTTAAATAAATAATTATATGAGCAATACCCCGTATATGGTATTTTCAGGAACAAAGTCACGTTACCTGGCCGAAGAAATTTGTAAAGAACTTGAGTGTGAACTTGGTCAAATGAACACAACCTACTTTGCCGATGGCGAGTTTGCTGTTTCATACGAAGAGTCAATTCGAGGAAAGGATGTCTTTCTCATTCAATCGACATTCCCAAACTCGGATAACCTCATGGAGCTTTTGCTGATGATTGATGCAGCTAAACGTGCATCGGCAAAAAGCATCATAGCAGTAATGCCCTACTTTGGATGGGCACGTCAAGACCGCAAGGACAAACCCCGTGTTTCTATTGGTGCGAAACTTGTAGCCGACCTTTTGAGTACAGCCGGAGTGAGCCGCATAATAACAATGGACCTTCACGCCGACCAGATTCAAGGATTCTTCGACCGTCCCGTAGACCACCTGTATGCCTCAATGGTATTTGTGCCCTACATACAATCTTTGAAACTAAAAGACCTTGTAATTGCAACCCCCGACATTGGCGGTTCCAAACGCGCAAGCACATACTCAAAATGTCTCGGTGTTCCCCTTGTACTTTGTCATAAGACACGTGCAAAGGCAAACGTTGTCGAGTCTATGCAGATTATCGGTGACGTGCAAGGAAAAGATGTTGTTCTTATCGACGATATTGTAGACACAGCAGGCACAATTTCAAAAGCAGCCAACCTGATGATGGAGAATGGCGCAAACTCAGTTCGTGCAATTGCATCGCACTGCATCATGTCGGGTAATGCGTCAGAGAGAGTACGCGAGTCGGCGCTTACCGAAATAGTATTTACCAACAGTATTCCCTATGAGCGTTCATGCCCCAAAATTAAGCAATTATCCATTGCAAACATATTTGCGGCTGCAATCAAATGTGTACTTAACAACCAATCAATAAGCCAGCAATACATTTGCTAAAAACAATAAAAGAAAGAGATGAAAAAAATAATTTCGCTAATCGCACTGATGGCGTTAATTGTATCGTGCGGAGGAACAAAGTCTTATAAGATTGACGGAACGGTGTCTGTCGATAATATGACAGATGGAGACACAATTTCATTGGGATATTCGGTAGATGGCGCAGTGTACACTCCCGAGTCGTATGCAGTTATTAAAGATGGTAAATTTGAATTCACAGGTAATGTGGAGAATAGCAAACTTTACTACCTTGTAAATCACAAGACCGAGGAGCCCTTGGTGATGCTCTTCCTTGAAGGAGGAAACATCAAAGCTACCATCGATAACGAGAAAAACGAGGTTGTAGGAACAAACTCAAACGACATTTACACCGAATTGCAAGTAAGCCTTACAGAATACATTTCGCAGTTGCAGGAAAAGCAGATAAGTCTGTATATTGACACAACACTTACCGAAGAGCAACGCGAAAGTGTATTGAATGAATTGCAGACCCTCTCCGAGAAGGCATCGGGTATAGCAAAGGAATTCATAACCGGCAACATAGAGACCCTTCCCGGACTGTTCATGTTGGTTCAGTGCGCAAACATGTTCGATGATGAAGAGTTTGATTCACTTGTAAAGTTGATTCCCGACGAAAATAAAGACGAGAATAACAACTGTCTCTACTCTGTACTTCTCGACATTCAGGAGCAGAGAAAGAATCCTCAGGATTTTTCGGAATACTTTAAGTCGGCCGAAGAGGCTGTCGATTCAGCAAAGACAGAGACGCCTGCAGCCGAATAAAAGGTCTTGAATATACAGATAATAATCTTCAGCCTCAAAGTTTATGCTTTGAGGCTGATTTTTTTATATACTCCAATAACCCCTACCTGCAAAAGAGAGAAAAAAGTATAAATTGCGTCCCAAAAAACATCGCAAAAACAAAAAAAACTCGGCATAATAAAAAAACACACACCTTTTTTAATAAAAAAATTCATCAATCGGACAAAATGTAGTAATTTTACAAACAAATACAAAAATGAATATTAACTAAACTCATCAAATATGAAAAGAATCACAAAAAGCCTTTTAGGCATTGCAATCGTTGCAATAGCATTATGCTCGTGCGGCGGTCAGAAAAAACAAGAGACAGCAGCAGCTCCGGTAGTAACAGAGTCAGGGTTGAATCCCGAGAAGTTTGTAAAAGAGATTGAAGGCAAAAAAACAGCACTCTACACTCTTAAGAACAAAAACGGCGTCGAAGTGTGCATTACCAATTTTGGCGGACGCATCGTTTCAATAATGCTGAACGACAAAAACGGCGTTAAGCAAGATATTGTTCTCGGATTCGACAATATCGACGACTACCAGAATGTTCCCAGCGACTTTGGTGCATGTATCGGACGTTACGCCAACCGCATCAATCAAGGTAAAATCACAGTCGAGGGAGTAGAATATCAATTACCTACAAACAATTACGGCCATTGCCTTCACGGTGGCCCCAACGGATGGCAATATAAAGTTTTTGATGTAGCAAAAGCCACAGAAAACCAATTGGTACTGACATTGAACTCACCCGACGGCGATGCAAATTTCCCCGGTAATGTCACAGCAAAGGTAACATATACCCTCACCGACAACAACGAAATAGATATTGACTACGAGGCAACAACAGACAAGACAACAGTCATCAACATGACCAACCACTCGTACTTTAACCTCACAGGCAATGCCTCAAAACCGGTGACCGATTGTCTTCTTACCATCAATGCAGACAATTATACTCCTGTCGATAGCACATTCATGACAACAGGCGAAATACTCCCTGTTGAAAATACACCTATGGATTTCCGCACAGCAAAAGCAATAGGCAAAGAGATAAATAACTACGACTTTGTTCAGTTGAAAAACGGTAACGGTTACGACCACAACTGGGTGCTCAACACCAACCGCGACATTGCACAGGTAGCTGCCGAAGTTACATGCCCCGAGACAGGTATTACACTTAAAGTTTACACCGACGAGCCCGGAATTCAAATATACACAGGTAACTTCCTCGACAGCACAGTAAAAGGTAAAAAAGGAATAGCTTATCCCCAGCGTTCGGCAATATGTCTCGAGACACAGAAATACCCCGACACACCCAATAAGCCCGAGTGGCCTTCGGCAATCCTGAAACCCGGTGAAAAATACACAAGTCATTGTATTTTTAAATTCGAGGTGGAAAAAGCCGCTAAATAAGAACAATGTAACATCAACAGCGTTTGATACTTATACAGATAAATAAGATAATTTCAATAGAAATAGTAAAGAGATGAACAGTAAAGAATTGATGAACAAAGCTGCTGACAACATACGAATATTGACAGCAGCAATGGTGGAAAAAGCAAAATCAGGACACCCCGGCGGAGCTATGGGAGGTGCAGATTTCATCAATGTGCTATACTCCGAGTTTATGGAATATGACCCCGAAAATCCTTATTGGGAAGAGAGAGACAGATTCTTCCTCGACCCGGGTCATATGTCACCCATGCTCTACTCCCTTCTTTCACTTTGCGGTAAATACACTCTTGACGAACTTAAACAGTTCCGTCAATGGGGAAGTTGCACCCCCGGTCACCCCGAAGTAGACCTTAAGCACGGCATTGAAAATACATCCGGTCCGTTGGGACAAGGACACGTATATGCAGTAGGTGCAGCAATAGCTGCAAAATTCCTGAAGGCACGTTTGGGCAATGAAACAATGAACCAGACAATATACGCATTTATTTCGGATGGTGGAATTGAAGAGGAAGTTTCACAAGGAGCAGGCCGCATGGCAGGATTCCTTGGGTTGGACAACCTTATCATGTTCTACGATGCCAACAAGATACAGCTTTCTACAAGTTGCGATAAGGTGATGACCGAAAATACCGCAATGAAGTACGAAGCGTGGGGATGGAAGGTAATCACCATAGATGGTAACGATTGCGATGCAATACGCGCAGCTCTTAAAGAGGCGAAGGCCGAGGATAAACGCCCCACCCTTATCATTGGTAATACAGTGATGGGTAAAGGCGCACGTCGTGCCGATAACAGCAGCTATGAGTTTGATTGCGCAACACACGGCGCGCCTCTTGGTGGCGATGCTTATATCAATACCATAAAAAATCTTGGTGGCGACGTAGAGAATCCTTTCCAATTCTTCCCCGAGGTTAAGCAGATGTACGATGCACGCAAAGAGGAACTTAAGAAAATTGTTGCCGAGCGCAAGCAGCGTAAAGCAATGTGGGCGGCACAGAATCCCGACCTTGCAGTGAAAGAGGCCGAGTGGTTCGCAGGTAAAAAACCCGAAATAGATTGGGATGCCATTGAGCAAAAGGCCGATGCTCCCACCCGTAATGCATCTGCGACAATATTGGGTATACTCGCCGAGAAATATGAGAATATGATATGTTCTTCGGCCGACCTTTGCAACAGCGATAAGACTGACGGATTCCTTAAAAAGACACACGCCATTGAGCCCGGTGATTTTAGTGGAGCATTTCTTCACGCCGGAGTTTCTGAGCTTACAATGGCATGTTTGTGCATAGGAATGGCGCTTCATGGTGGTGTTGTTGCTGCATGCGGTACATTCTTTGTATTCAGCGACTACATGAAACCCGCTATTCGCATGGCTGCTCTTATGGAACTTCCTGTTAAATTCATCTGGTCACACGATGCGTTCCGTGTGGGTGAGGATGGTCCTACACACGAGCCTGTCGAGCAAGAGGCACAGATACGCCTGATGGAAAAACTCAAGAATCATCATGGCAAGAATTCTATGCTTGTAATGCGTCCCGCCGATGTAAATGAAACAACTCAGGCATGGAAAATGGCTATGGAGAATGTTGATACCCCCACTGCATTGATTCTTTCTCGTCAGAATATTACAAATCTGCCCGAGGGTACTGACTACAAACAGGCAGAAAAGGGTGCATACATTGTGGCCGGTTCCGACGAAGAGTACGATGTAATACTTTTGGCCTCGGGTTCCGAGGTTGCCACTCTTGTCGATGGCGCGAAACTTCTTAAGGAAGATGGCGTTAAGGTAAGAATCGTTTCTGTACCCTCCGAGGGACTTTTCCGTTCACAGCCTAAAGAGTATCAACAACAGATACTTCCTTACGGAGCTAAAATATTCGGATTGACAGCCGGATTGCCCGTAAATCTCGAAGGTCTTGTGGGACACAATGGTAAGGTTTACGGACTCGAGTCATTCGGTTTCTCGGCTCCCTACAAAGTGCTTGACGAGAAGTTAGGTTTTACCGCAGAAAATGTATACAAACAGGTAAAAGCAATGTTCTAATGGAAAAAACAATAATAGGATTGGCAAGCGACCATGCAGGTTACCCTCTGAAAGAGCAGGTAAAAGAGTGGCTTACCGCAAAAGGTTACACATATAAAGATTTTGGAACCATGAGTACCGACAGTTGCGACTACCCCGAATATGCTCATGCTCTTGGCAACGCCATTGAGCAAGGTGTATGTGGTCAGGGTATTGCAATTTGTGGTACAGGAAACGGAATTAATATGTCGCTTAATCACCATGCGGGCATACGCGGTGCGTTGTGTTGGCAGCCCGAAATTGCGGAATTGGCACGACAACACAACGATGCCAATGTACTTGTAATGCCGGGACGTTTTATTGACGAGACAACAGCAAAAAAATGTGTCGAAATATTTCTCGATACTGAGTTCGAAGGAGGAAGGCACCAACGCAGGATAGATGCAATTCCTGTTAAATAATAAATGAATAAGGCTGCGTCAAAATAAAAATTGACGCAGTTTTTTTCTGAAAAAGAAGTATAGAATTTACCTTATATTAATAATGTATATGTATAGAATACCTGAAATATATTTTTCGAACTATAAGAAAATAATTCGCTTGGGTACTCCCATTGTTATTGGACAATTAGGAAACATTATCCTTGGTTTTATTGACACTATTATGGTGGGACAATATAGTGGCGAAGCTCTTTCGGCCTCAGGATTTGTAAATAATCTCTTTAATTTGGGAATAATAGCCTTATTGGGTTTCAGTTATGGGGCAACGCCCATTATAGGCGCATATTTCGGTCGCAAGGAGAATGACAATGTGGGCGCAGCATTTAAGGACAGTCTTTGGGCTAATAGTCTGGCTGGGCTTATGGTATTCGGCATATACACAATTATATACCTCAATCTGCACAATCTGGGACAGCCCGAGGAACTTCTTCCCTTTATGCGACCCTATTTTCTTGTGTTGCTGCTGTCGTTGCCTTTCACCACAATATTTAATGCCTTGAAACAATTTACCGACACTATTGCAGCAACAAAGATGGCAATGTGGGTAATAATGATTGGAAACATTATAAATATAATACTAAACTATATGCTTATATACGGAATATCCATCTTCCCCGAACTTGGATTGACCGGCGCGGGTATTGCAACATTTATAGCACGCATGGTAATGTTTGCAATGTTTATTGTTTTTTTAATGCGTGAGAAAAAGGTCAAGCCCTACTACA
>CAZXIQ010000023.1:0-13855 GCA_964640785.1 uncultured Bacteroidaceae bacterium
TTCCCTCGGCTATTTTCGTAGTAGACGTATTGAAAGAGAATATTGCAATACACGAGGCTAACCGTCTCGGTATACCCGTATTCGGCATTGTAGATACAAACTCAAGCCCCAACAACATCGACTTTGTAATCCCTGCAAACGACGATGCAACAAAATCAGTAGATTTAATTCTCGACGCATGTTGTGCAGCAATCGCTGAGGGTCTCGAGGAGCGCAAAATAGAGAAAGTAGACGCAGAAGCAGCTGAGGCTCAGGGCGAAGAAGATGCAAAGAAAACTGCTCGTCGTCGCACTACAAAAGCTCGCGCAAACAAAACAGAGGAGGCTCCTAAAGCCGAGAACGCTGTTGAGGAATAATTTATTAACAAACTAAACAGAAATAACACAATGGCTGTTACAATGAATGATATTGCCAAACTCCGCAAAATGACAGGAGCAGGCATGATGGATTGCAAAAAAGCATTGGCTGAGGCTGAGGGCGATTTTGACAAAGCAATGGAAATCATCCGCAAAAAAGGTCAGTTGGTAGCTGCTAAACGTAGCGACCGCGAGGCATCAGAAGGTTGTGTACTCGTAAAAGCTGTTCCCGGATTCGGTGCAATCATCGCTTTGAAGTGCGAGACAGACTTCGTTGCAAAGAACGAAGACTTCGTTAAGCTTACAAATGACATCCTCGACGCTGCAGTTGCTGCTAAATGCAAGACTATCGAAGAGGTACAGGCACTTCCCCTCGGCGACGGTACTGTACAGGATGCAATAGTTGCACGCATCGGTATCACAGGCGAGAAGATGGAGCTTGATGGTTACAAAATTTTGGAGGCTGAGAACGTATACGTTTACAACCACCAGAAGAAGAACCAGCTCTGTACAATGGTTGCACTCAGCAAAGAGAACGAAGAGGCAGGTCACGAGCTTGCAATGCAGATTGCAGCAGCAACACCTCTTGCGCTTACAAGCGAAGACCTCGACCCCGCAGTTATTGCTAAAGAGCGTCAGGTAGCAGAGGACAAAGCTCGCGAAGAGGGCAAACCCGAGAACATGATTGCACGTATCGCAGATGGTCGCATTCAGAAGTTCTACAAAGAGGTATGCTTGCTCCAGCAGGGTTATGTTCAGAACGAAAAGATTACTGTTGCAGACTATCTCAAAGGTTTCGACAAAGAGCTTACAGCAACAGGATTCCAACGTTTCACATTGCGTGCAGAATAATACATTTATTCATTAGCATATAGTAAAAATCATTAAGGGGTTGCGTCAGAATTTGACGCAACCCCTTAATGATTTTTACTTACAAACAAAATTCCCCCTTTATTTTACAATTACAATACAGTATATACAGATGATTTTACTAACTTTGCTTTAAGATTAGAAACAAAAACAATGGAAAGCACATATATAACAATAATCATCATACTCATAGCAAGCATAACACTTTTGAGCATATTATTGACAGCAACAATAAAGCGAAAGGCAAAAAGCATCAGAGAAAAAGATGAGGTGATAGAACACTTGAAACAGGAGATAAACGAGACAAACATAAAATTCATAAAAGCCGAAGAACGTTTCCTATCACAAAAAAACATTTTGGAACAGGAAAGAAAGAACAATGCACGGGTTATAGAAGAGATAAAATCACTTAATAACCTTGCTCTCGAAAATATCAAGAACCAACTGACACAGATAAGCGAAAAAAACCTTAAGCAAAGAAGTGAAGAGTTAAAATCGTCGAACATAGAGCAGTTATCACACATACTCAGTCCCATGCAGGAGCAAATGAAGAGAATGGAAGAGAGTGTAAGAAACGTAAACAGCAGTTCGGCCGAGCACAAAGCATCGATAGAAAAAACCATTGAGGGGCTTGCACAGCAAACAATAAAGGTGGGCGAACAAGCCGATGAACTTGCAAAAGCCCTTAAAAACAACAGCAAAGTGCAAGGCGACTGGGGTGAACAGTTGTTAGAGACGATTCTTGACAACAGCGGATTGCGCAAAGGGTATGAATATACCATTCAAGAGAACTTCAAGGATGGGAAAAGAGACATGCGCCCCGACGTCATAATACATTGCCCGGGAAACAGAAACATAATCATTGATTCAAAAGTTTCGCTCACCGCATACGTCGATTATCTCGCAAGCGAAACAAAAGAGGAAGTCGAAAAATTTGCAAAAGCAAACAAAGACTCTGTAAAAAGACACATTGACGAACTTGCATCGAAAAACTACACTAAACTTGTCGAAAATACAATTTCGCACATCCTAATGTTTATCCCTAACGAAGGAAGCTACATACTCGCACTGCGCAACGACCCGCAATTAGGGCAATATGCCTATAAAAAGGGCATATTACTAATAAACCCTACAAACCTGATGATTGCCCTGCAATTAATATACAACATTTGGCAAAGTGAAAAACAGGCAAAAAATGTAGAAAAAGTGATAAAAGAGAGTGAACTTTTATATGAAAAGTTTGTAAATTTTTCGGAAAACTGGGGAAAAATAAGAGCAAATCTCGAAGATACGTTGGCCCTGTACGACAAAGCCGACAAACAACTTTGCGAAGGAAACGGGAATATTATAAAAAAACTTGAAAAATTAAAAGAATTGGGAATTATTCCCAAAAAGAATATCCCGGAAACAATGCTCGCAAAAGCAAAAGAGTAAAAAAACGCAAAATAAAAAGCAACGACAAGCAAATAAAATACAAAATAGTACGTTATATGTACAGAGAGATATCTCTTTTATTTATATTTTTGTAAATTTGTAAGAAACTGTTTAAATTTATATCGCCAAATTTTTTATAAAACAAAAATAGGATGTTTAATTATTTTTTGTAGAGCGCGTAGCGGGCTACGTAACCAAGAA
Source organism: uncultured Bacteroidaceae bacterium (assembly GCA_964640785.1). Lineage (GTDB taxonomy): Bacteria > Bacteroidota > Bacteroidia > Bacteroidales > Bacteroidaceae > HGM04593. Next base: position 2,862 of record CAZXIQ010000023.1, read on the forward strand.
AAAGAATAAAACTGACATTTTTGAAAATAAAAAACGGCGAAACAAACGATGCGGTTTCTAAACTAATGTTTACGAGCACAAATGCACTCGTTGTAAAATATTAGATACAGTTAGGCAGGAGCAAATAAATTACCGACTTTAGCCATTTACTGCATTATTAATAATGATAAAAGTATGATAAAAGATATAGCAGCACTGACAACAGCACTTCTCATTTCATTTGTAACAGTGATACTGTTGCACCCTTTATTAGTGAAATTCGCGCTGCGCAAAGGCATTGTAGACAAGCCCAACGCACGCAGATTAAACCGCGTCCCCATTCCTGTATTAGGCGGGGTTGGTGTTTTTATGGGTTTCACAGCCGCATTCTGCGTAAGCGGAGTTATTCACGGAATTGAGATACCATTTGCGTGTTTCGCAGCAATAACAATGATGTTGTTTGTGGGGCTGCTTGACGACATAAGAGACTTGAAGCCAAAGACAAAATTCATGGCTCAAATAGTGGCAATAATAATATTAATATTCTGTTGCAACCTGAAGATTGACAATCTGCACGGAATTTTCGGGATATACGAAATTCCAGACTTTCTATCTATTCCACTGACAATTTTCGCATGCGTAGGATTGATAAATGCAATAAATCTTATCGACGGCATTGACGGATTGTCATCGGGCTACGGAATAGCAGCCGGAATACTTTTCTGTTTATACGGACACATGCAAGGCAACAGCCTAAATACGTTAATATCAATATCAACGATAGGCGCACTGATTCCTTTCTTTGTATATAACGTATTCGGCACAAAGAACAAAATGTTTATAGGCGACGCCGGCTCACATTTCTTGGGAATAATTTTCTGTTTGCTCACACTCAACACCATACACGCTGACGCAACTATAAATGACAAAGAAAGCACAAACTGCTACATTGCATTCTGTTTAGCAGTAATGGCCCATCCGGTGATGGATACGTTGCGAGTAATGACCATGCGAATATGTAACGGATATTCCCCTTTTAAAGCCGACAAGACACATCTGCACCACGCAATAATAAATTGCGGATTCAGCCATTTAAACACCACACTTCTGATTATTGTACTAAACTTTACCGTTGTTGCAATATGGTATTTGACATATACAACAGGACAGTCGGCAACAGTACAATTCCTCACAACACTTTTCTCGGCAATATTATTTATTATTGCACCCTATTTTGTTATCACGAGGTACAGCAAAAAGCATATTAAACTGAACGTCGTGTTAAAAGACAACGCTTGACAGCATGCAACAATTTACACCTGAAATAATCACCAAATTGCAGCCAAACGAAATATTTGTTTTCGGCAGCAACCTCGCCGGCATGCATCAAGGCGGAGCTGCACGCATTGCTCTCGAAAAATTTGGTGCTATATATGGCAAAGGAGTGGGTATGCAGGGAGCAAGCTACGCAATTCCTACAATGCAGGGAGGAGTAGAAACCATCAAGCCCTATGTAGATGAATTTGTACAATTTGCGAAACAACATCAGGAGTTTACTTTCCTTGTCACAAAAATCGGATGCGGAATTGCTGGCTTTAAAGAGCATGAAATAGCCCCGCTCTTCAGCGAGGCTATAAAAGTCAAGAACATTGTCCTGCCACGAGAGTTTGTCCTGTGTATAAGCTAAGTTTGACAACGTTGGAACTACTGCAACAATAAGGGGCGAAACTAAACAACACCTTATTTGCTTATAATATCAAGCATTTCTGCCGCAAGACGCTTTCTATCGTATGCCTTGGCAAGAGCCTCGCCACCATCGCAACATTTACGATAAACATCGTCTGAGGCAAAAAGAGCATTTAGTTTATTCAAAAAATCCTCTTTATTTTCCGGTTCATAGAAAAGTCCCGCGCCAAATTCCTCGACCATTTCGCGCGCCTCGCCATCTACGCCAAGCAGAATGGGAATGCGCATGGAAGCTGTTTCAAATATTTTCGAGGGTATTACTGTTGTAAAAAGAGAACTGCGACGCAGATTGACAAGAGCAGCATCCTGCAATGCAATATATTCCGCAACCTCGTTTTTAGGGACAGTCTCAAGCAGCACTACATTCTTTATATTTTCGCGCTCAATCTTTTGTTGAATATTCTCCTTCTCGGCACCATTACCAAGAATCATAAGAGCATAGTCGTCAAGTTCCTTAACACAGTCGATAAGAAAATCTATCTTATGTGCCATGCCCAGAGTACCAACATAACCAAGCACACGTTTACCCTCAAGACCCAATTTCCTAAGTAATTCTTGCGACTTTTCACGAGGCTTGAAAAGTTCGGTATTTGCACCATTTTTAATTACAAATATCTTATCTTCAGGAATTCCCTTCTTTATAATCTCACGCTTGAAAGAATTTGTAACGACAACAATTTTTTTCGCAGAATTGTAGCACCATTTTTCCTCTTTCGAGAAATATTTCAGCACTATACTCTCTTTCATGGCACCGACAGCCTTTATCGAATCGGGCCACAAGTCACGCACTTCCATTATCCAAGGTTTACGCTTGAAAAAGGCAAGGGTGCGCCCCGAAAGAGCCGTAAAGAATTGCGGAGAGGTTGCAACTATAATATCGCAACTGCGAAAAAGTCCGGCCACGAAAGATGTAACCGAAAAACTTATAAAGTCTATTATTCTTTTTATAAACCCTTTGTTAGCCGTCATATAACTCCACACACGAACAACTTTTATACCGTCCATAAATTCGGTTTTACACAAAGAGTTTTTATACCCCGGATATACCTTTCCTTGCGGATAATTAGGGAAACATGTTATAACAGTAACATCGTGTCCGGCCTTTACCCACTCCCTGCAATGTTCAAAAGTACGCGTAGCCGGTGCGTTTACTTCTGGGGGAAAATTATCTGTCAGAAATAGTATTTTCATGTAGTTTCAAATAACATTTAAACAGTCTCTAATATAAGAAACGCTATATCTTATTTTTTATTGCAATACTTAAAAAAAAATATAATAAACAATATTTATGATTAAGGTTGTACCCCAAATGCAGTACAACCCTAATCATGAAAAACAAAGAAGAATCTCCCCTATCAATGAAGGAAGATTTTTACTATTCTATCGCATGCCAAGCCGTCACCATAGGGATTCACAGCCTTGCTCATGGCATTGTAATAATCATCGGAATCCAAAAGTTGTGACACTTCTGAATATATTTTATTATAATCGGTACCAACAAGTTTAACCGTTCCTGCCTCCAACGCCTCGGGACGCTCCGTCGTGTCACGCATCACAAGCACAGGCTTGCCAAGTCCGGGAGCCTCCTCTTGAATGCCGCCGCTATCGGTGAGCACAAGATGCGATTTTTCCATAAGATATACAAAACTGAGATATTCCAACGGCTCAATAAAAAACATATTTGGAATATCATTTTTCTCGCCAAACACCTCGTTTATCGGCTTGCGAACATTGGGATTAAGGTGCATGGGATAAACAAAATCGACCTCGGGATATTTTAATGTCAGGTCACGTATTGCGGTACACATATTTATGAAACCCGAGCCGAAATTTTCACGTCTGTGACCGGTTATAAGCACCAATCTTCTATCGCCCGACAAACGTGACACATCATACCCTGCATCATATAATTGTTTCTGCAAACGTAAATCCAGTTCGTTGTTGTTTTTTATTTTATCGACAACCAAATAAAGAGCATCTATCACAGTATTGCCCGTCACATATATTGTAGAGTCCTTGACATTCTCATTTAAAAGATTGGTACGTCCCAATTGAGTAGGTGAGAAATTATACGTGGCAATGCGTCCGGTTATCAATCGGTTCATCTCTTCGGGCCAAGGGCTGTAAATATTCCCCGTGCGCAGACCTGCCTCTACATGACCGACAGGAATCTGCTGGTAGAATGCAGCCAATGCAGCAGCCGAACTTGTCGTTGTGTCGCCATGCACCAATACAACATCGGGGCAAGCTTCCTTAAGCACGTCACGCATTCCAAGCAACACTCGCGATGTAATATCATACAAATCCTGTCCCTGTTTCATGATATTCAAGTCATAATCGGGAACAATTTCAAAAAGATTCAATACTTGATCGAGCATTTCCCTATGTTGCCCTGTCACACACACGATGGTTTTAATAGAATCGGGATGTTTAAGGAACTCCTTAACCAAGGGAGCCATCTTTATAGCCTCGGGACGGGTACCGAAAACAAGCATTATCTTTTTCATTTCTTTCGAATCTTTTCTCTATTATTTTTTAAATGTTCCACAAAAATCAAAAACTTGAACATTGCTGCGATAGTTGAGCGATGCAAATTCACGATGATTTACAAGGAAAGCAACAATATCAGCTTTTTCGTATGCAACTTTGTATTGTGTCAGCTTATATATACTGTGCTCTTGCACATTGGGTTCCACAACCAATATTTCCACTTTGTCTGATAGTTGCATCACGCTTGCAGTTATCGACTTTGCCGGCGACTCGCGCAAATCGTCTATATTGGGTTTAAAAGCAAGACCCATCATTGCCACCACCGGCTTACGATGATTTTTAAGTTCAAATTCAAGTATTGCACTTTTAACCTTTTCGGCACACCACAAAGCTTTGTAATTATTTATTTCGCGTGCAACCGAAATAATACGCGCCTCAGCGGGATAGGCCGAAGTAATAAAATAGGGATCGACAGCTATACAATGTCCGCCCACGCCGCAACCGGGTTGCAAAATATTCACTCGCGGATGCTTGTTTGCCAGCTCTATCAGCTCCCAGACATTGATTCCTGCTTTGTCGCAAATATATGAAAGTTCGTTTGCAAATGCAATCTGTACATCACGCGAAGAATTCTCGGTAAGTTTGCACATTTCAGCAGTTTTGCAGTTCGTTGCATGCAATTCACCGGTTACAAAATTACGATAGAACTCTTTTGCTTTTTCAGTCGATTCATTGTCAATTCCGCCAATAACGCGGTCGTTATTAACAAGTTCGTATATAACATTGCCCGGCAGAACTCTTTCGGGACAATAGGCTATATATATTTTTCCGCGCAATTCGGGACGCTCGGTAAAAATAATCTCGGCCATAGTCTCTGTTGTACCCACAGGAGATGTAGACTCTATCACATATAAGTCACCTGCTTTCAAAAGCGGAAGAACCATGCGCGTAGCCGACTCTACAAATGAAATATCGGGCTGATGCTCACCTTTAAACGGAGTGGGGACAACCATGAAATATGCATCACACTCTTTAGGCTTTGTATAAGCCTTAAAGTTACCGGCAGCTATTACCTCTTGTAACATCTCTTCAAGCCCCGGTTCAACAATATGCAATTTTCCACTGTTGGTCATTTCCACAACAGTCTCGTTTATATCAACTCCAACAACTTCTACACCATGTTTGGCAGCAATAATGGCCGTAGGAAGGCCAATATACCCCAAACCCATAAAACATGCTTTCATATATTTTACCTATTTTCATCATCACCTTATACGTTCCGCAAGAAACAATATAGGTGTACTTCGCGTATTTAAAGATGCAAATTTACATCTTTTTTTATATAATGCACAGATTTTTATCTTTATTATGTGCTTTTTTTAATAAAAGAGCCGAATTTTACACATTTAAGAAAAAACGTGCAAATAAAATTAAAACTTTTTAAACTGCAATTTTGAATATACAGATTTAATGATTAAACTTTTATCATTCAATTTCTGTACAAAAAAGCGTTGTTCCTGTCCATTCAATCCAAAGCTATCTAATAGTTTGGTGTCGGCATCGCCACCTATCATTTGTATAAACAAAGAATCGCCCGAATGTTGGAAACGCGCATAATGTGAGCCATTACCACGCAGTTCCATAAGATCCAACTGTATTGACATAAAATAGCTTTTCTGTCTAAGGTCTTTTATAGAGCCGTCTGCAACATACTCAATCTCGAGAAGTTTCCAGAAACCGCCTAAATTTCCATTATCATCGGCCTTCTGACACGACGTTACAAAAACAAAAGAGAGCAAAAAAGCAAAAATCAATTTTATTCTATCCATATTGAACATAACTAATCATTTATAAATTCTTTTGCAGGAATATCATCGGAAAGTGTGCAATTATTATCGTCACCTACATACAATATTTTATAGTTCAGTTTGGCAATAATTATAGACATTAGCGGACTGAGAATGTTAAAAAAGCAGAAAGGCATAAATGCCAACGTAGGCACCCCGAGAACCATACTCTGCACCACTCCGCAAGTATTCCAAGGTATTAACACCGAAGTGACTGTTGCCGAATCTTCAGTAGCTCGACTAAGAACACGCCTGTCAAGCCCAAGTTTGTCGAAACTCTGTTTATTCAAGTCACACGATAATATTATGGCCATAAATTGATCGCCGGTGCAACAGTTGAAAAATATTCCCGAAAAAACAGTCGCCGAAACAGCACGAGTAACACTATTCACCCCTTTAAGCAAGGTTTTTGTTATTGCAGCCATCATGCCGCTACCCACCATGACACCGCCGAAACACATTGCCGTCAGCACAAGCCAAATAACATTCATTGCTCCACCCATTCCTCGTGTAGCAACAAGATTGTTAAGCACATCATTACCCGTATCTATCGACGTAGAGTTACAGCAACTTGTAAGTACTCCCAGAACCGCAGCTTTAAAGTCGAGCACCTCTCCGCCACCAATCATCGCCACCAGTGACGGCTGAAAAACAAGCATCGCCACGCAGGCCGAAAGCATCGAAAGAAAAAGCGTCACCAGCGCCGACACACGAAAAGCAATCAACGTAAAGGTAAACAACGGGACAAGCAGCAACCACGGCGACACATTAAAACTTTGCTGCAAAGCAACAACAAGTTCGCTCGACAACACACTGTTGCTATCGTACATCCAAATACCGGCCACAGTATATATTATCAACGCAATGCCGAAACTCGGCACGGTTGTGTACATCATATATCTTATGTGAGCAAAAAGCGGCACTTTGGCCGTCGATGCAGCAAGCACAGTGGTATCAGAAAGAGCAGACATCTTGTCGCCGAAATATGCCCCCGAAATAACCGCACCGGCAGTCCACCATTCGGGAAAGCCGTTAGAATAGCCTATACCCATCAGCGCAACACCTATCGTGGCACACGTTGTCCACGAACTGCCCGTAACAACACTTACCACCGCACATATCACACATGCCGAAACAAGGAATATTGAAGGATGCAATATTTGCAGGCCATAGCAGATGAGCGTAGGAACAACACCGCTTATCATCCACGTACCGGCAATGGCACCGATAAAGAGGAAGATAAGTATCGAACCGCTTGAAGAATATATATTTTTTGCAATAGACTTTTCAAGCGTCTCCCAACTGACACCATACAGTCCCATAGACAAGGTGGCAGCCACAGCAGTAGTCAGAATTAGTGCAAACTGACTACCCCCGTCGAGCGCATCGGCACCCTTCAAATATATTACCACTGCAAGCATTATTGCAAGCACCACTATCGGCACTATTGACACCCAAAAAGATGGCTCTCTTTTCATTTTTTCCATTATAGATTATTTATGTTCTTAAGTTCAGTATTTCGGTAATAGTGCGACAATATGGCACGAAAATCATACCCCTGCTCGCTCATGGCCGCCGCTCCAATTTGGCAAAGGCCTACACCATGTCCCCATCCGGCACCTTGTAGTACAAACGTGACATTACCGTCTGCATCGACCTTTTTATCAACAATAAAAGCCGAACTATAAAGATGGGAAAGCGACAACCAACGTCTTATTTCAAGTTCTTTGCCCACAGTAATGCTTTTTTCACTGCCCACTACTCTTAATTTTATTATACGTCCCGAAGGCCCGCGCTGCAAAGGCACAAGTTCCTCGACACGCCCAAAGTCGATACCACTTTTATTCTTTATCAAAGTAGAAAGTTCCTCGGCTGAGTATGTCACCGTCCAACGATAAAAATCGCCGGTCTCTTGGTCGTAACCATTTAGCACCTGAGAAAGCACCTGAGCATCGACCGCCGAACAAAAAGCCTCGGGACGCCCCTCGATCCAACGTCGGGCAGCAGCCTCGCTGCTTGCATCAAAAGCCTCGCACGACGGCCGCGTATCCCTGAAAGAAGAGAGATAAGGAACATCGGCATTTTCCCAGCACGAAGAGAAATTTTCCGTCACTCCACCGCAACATTTACTGAAACGAGCATCGCAGACAACACCATCGTGAACAAGCACCACCCCCGCCGTCTCTTCAACAGCACGAACCACATTAGGATTCATCGCACGTGTTATTCCCTGATAACGCTGACAGTGGTCATCGGCACAAAAGTCAAAAAGTTCATGCTCTTCGCGAGCGTACCAACGCACAACCTCATCATCGTCACATTTTTCGCAAAGCGACATTGCAACGTGTGAATTATCGGCACGCAATAGTTGTGCATAAAGCCAACTGCGCGAAATAACAGCATGAGCCTTCAACAGTTGCAACGAAGAGGTAGCCGACATTTCAGACGAAATAACACTCTGTAAATAATCCTCGACACCTATACGGTTCACAACCCTTACTTTTCCATTCTCGGCAAAAAAGAGCAGTCCACCCTTGAATGTCTGATTTTCACACCTTTCCCAATGAAAGTCTATTCCGATGACAACATTATATATTGTAAAAGTACAATTATCATCCGACGGGGAAAACAAAAGTCTGTCGCATCGGCACCCTTGCCACTCGACAAGCTCGCCACAAGCCTTGACACACCCCGCACCTGTAACCTCAGCGCCATTTTTACACAAGAAATTGCCGTTAAGAGAAAACTCGACAGCATCGGAAAGAAGAATACCAATATCTACCTGTCTCATCGGCACAAAGATATTTTTTCGGCAATGGCAAGAGCCGCATCAGTCGGCAATGCCACCTCTTTTATAATATTAAGTGCCTCTTCGGCGTTAATCGAATTATAATCATCCTTGCGTGCCAGAATAAGCACACCCGCCATGTCCAATGCTCCGGGACTAACAAGATGATGCGCATCGCCATAAGCAAAATAACAATCGGGACGATGCTTGCTGCGTGGAATTACAATCGTGCGCCACTCGCCATTTGCAGCGTAAAATGCAAAAACATTCACCATCGGCTCGCCACCATCCTCGGGAACAGGAAGATGCGACATTAATATTTTAAAATAATGTTCCACCACCTCTTCGTCTTTAGACTTAACAATGAAAAGCGGAGCCGGATAAGCATCGGAATAATATATTCCGCCCGACGCATCGCCACACAACATACGGGCAGCAACATCTGTTTTTCGTTTCCATTCGTCACCCATAAGAGGAACATCGACGCTATTGACTACCTGAAGATGAGCATGGTCGGGAGCAGAAGCCCCACACTTTGCACCATTATAAAAAATTGTCATACCCCGCCAACGCTTTGCAAGAAAAAGCATATCTGCAAACATCGGCTCTATAAGCTGAGGAACATGTTTTTTCGCCGCTATAACAAAATGTTCGGGAAGAACAGGATAAGGATTCACAAGAATATCCATCGAGCCGCAAACATCTATATGCAACTGTTCGTCACAGCGATTTTTTGAACATAGGAAACAGGGACGCTCCGATATACTCTTTGCATCGACAGCCGCAGCTGTTGAACGTATACGGGCAGGATTATACTGAATCCGGAGCCCATTATCGAAAATTTTTGTATCAACACCATCCATCGCCTTGTAACGCATTGCTGTCTCGTGCCAACAATCAAGCTGACTGTTGAAAAACGCCGACAACTCTTTTCGAGAAGGGCCTGCCCACTGTTTCACAAGGCGGATACGGGCTTTCAGCTCATCGCTACGCAACGAATCCTTGTAAAAATTATTCTTGTTCAACTTTTCGTGCGACAAAGCAGCATCGGAATTACCGCCCCATCGTCGGCACAAATAAAGAACATCATATATGCGTCCTATTTTATAACGTCGCGAAATTTGCAATGCAACAGCATAATCCTCGCCATAGCTGACATTTGGGAATCCTATTTCACGAATGACAGGGGTGTAGAAAGCACGAGGCGCACCAAGACCGTTAATGCGCAAAGCATTGTTACGTCCATTCTCTTCGCTCCACTCTCTATGGTCGATAACTCCGGGCGGCAACGTCTCTAAATTAAAGTCACATATTCTATATGAGCCAATGAGCATTGCACACTTTTCTTTATAAAACCCATCGACTATACGTTGCAAAGTATTCTCGTCACTGTAAAGGTCGTCACTATCAAGTTGAACGGCGAAACGTCCACAAAGACAACTATTGACAGCATAGTTCCAGCAACCGCCGATACCCAATTCGCGGCTCTTGGGAACAAGGCGAACAACACGCTCATCGTCGAAAGATTCTATTATTCGTCCTGTGCCATCATTTGAGTGATTATCAACCACCAAAATATTAAATTTGAAAGATGTCTTTTGCTTAAGGACAGAATTTATCGCATCGGCAATAGTAGCCTTGCGGTTAAAGACAGGAATAATAACAGATGCCTTAACATCAAATTCACCCTTTAAAAAATCAACATCCTCATATTTATACGGACGCAAATATGCACCAATTTCCTTTAAATGAGCCTTACACACCTGCTCCATCTCAATCTGCACATCGCGCTGTGCGGGATTGACATAATCGAACTGTTTTTCGCCGCTCTTGCGATTATCGTCCTCACGCTCTTCATAAACAAATTTCTTGAAATGAGTAAAACCACCCAAACGGCTTAAGGCGAGACGCAACTGATAAAAACCGGCATACTTATACTCTTTCTTGCTTCGGGCAAGATATTTTTTCAATGCCGAAGTGCGAAAAACAAGTATCGAGCCAAAGTCAAAATCGTTACGCAAACTTCCACATTGATAATCAATGGTAGGAGCTTTCTTGCGCACCCCATCGACCACTTTATAATAATCGGCATACAACATTACCGAATCATCCTCTTGCATGGCAGCAAGCATACGCCGCAGCAC
>CAZXIQ010000024.1:0-13721 GCA_964640785.1 uncultured Bacteroidaceae bacterium
ATTTTCCTCCGAAGATAATCTTCATATTGTACACCGACAAACGAAAATAAGCTCTGCAAATATTTGTTAAGTTCATATATATTATCCTTTACAAGTTTTTAAGCAGACACAGGTAGGCATCTTCGAGGTTAGACTCTACCCTCTCTGCATTTTCATATGGTTTTTCGACCGAAATATAGCGCACCCTTATCTTGTCGCCGTTCATCATATTGTTTACTATGAGTTTTTCGTCGAGCGTGCCCAATTTGTCGGGCTCAATGTCGAATACCCATACTTTATCCTCGGCAAACTTTGTCATGTTCAACGGGTCGCCATAATATTTCAGTTCTCCGCGATTAATTACCGCCACTTGGTTGCACGAACTTGCAATGTCCTCGATAATGTGCGTAGAGAATATAACGATGCGGTCGCGGCTGAGCTCTACAAGCAGGTTGCGGAAACGTATACGCTCGCGTGGGTCGAGGCCGGCGGTAGGCTCGTCCACCACAAGTATGCGCGGCAAGTGCAACAATATAAGGGCTATGCCTATACGCTGTTTCATTCCTCCCGAGAACGAACCTATCTTGTGGTCTTTTCTCTCGTACATGTGTACGGATTTTAGCACATATTCGAGACGCTCCTTACGCACTATCGGGTCGGTTATTCCTTTGAGCATAGCCTGATAGTCCAAGAACTCCCACGAGGTCATACTCTCGTACATTCCAAACTCTTGAGGCAGGAACCCTATGAGGCTTTGCAATTCTTCGCGATGCTCTTTGGTGTTCAGCCCGTTTATCCATATTGTACCATAGCTCTGTTCCAGAATACCGGTGATTATACGCATCATGGTAGATTTTCCGGCGCCGTTGGGGCCAAGCAATCCAAACATACCTGTCTTTATGGTGAACGACACACCCTTAAGAGCCTTAAACGGAGTGCGACGTTTGCCTATAATGGGTATACTCTTGACAATAGTGAATATTGTTCTGCGGGTCTCGGCAAACTTTCCCGTAAGACGTTCAATGTTTATTCTATGAACATATATATAGTCCGAAATAAATTTCACGACAATGCCCAATGCCCACAAGAAACCAATGACCACCGTAGCCGGAATATTATCTATGCGGTCACATATTACCATCAGTGTAATTAACGGCAGAGAGAAATAAACCACTTTGTGTAATATATTGACAAATTTCTTATGGCGATGAATATTGAACTTCAGATACCCGACAACCTTTTTCCACAGGTCGTAGAACCCGGCACACACAGCAAACGACAAAGTTATTATCCAGAACTTATTTTCGAGGTAACATGTTACCATATATAACAGGAACAGATACACAACAAGCTGCCACAGCACAGAGACAAAGTCTTTCAGATGATGGAATTCGCTGTGCAATCCCAAACGTTTGCGCAGTTTTATTCCACTTTCCCATTGACGCGTAAATTTGTTCGACCAATCATATATTTTGACAAGGTTGCTTATTTCTATTACAACCGGCTCGTCCTTGTCAATTATCTTATTATCGGCTATACGTATTGACGTTTTTATGAAATATGTACAACCGGGAATAAGCACTGTCAATGCCATAATATAAAGCAACTGCGTAAATACTCCGTACACACAGAAATATATGTACAGCACTCCGACAATATATATTGCCAAATGCAACAGATGCATGGGACGGCTCAACGAACGGTACCATTTAAGAATATTCTCAAGCGAAATATAGACCGTGGGAATAAGTATAAGTGTCAGCAATGCCGAGAATGAAAGACCTCCGATGACTGTTACCGCAAACGGAGCGCCTATTGCCCCCGCATAATCGGCGTTACCCATAGCCATTGGCAACATGGCAATGACAGTAGTGGCTGTGGTAATAAGTATAGGACGCAGTCGGGAGTAACCGCTGGTGATAAGAGCCCTTGTGCGGCCGTACCCTTTACGACGCAAAATATTGGAGTAGTCTATAAGAATTATTCCGTTATTTACCACCACACCCAGCAATATAAGAAAACCGGTCATGGTGTTTGCGTTCATCAGACTGTTGCCTGTAATGAACAGCCCGAGCAACGACCCAATGGCAGCCAACGGAATTGTGAACAGCAACACAAATGGGGTCGAGAGCGACTCGAACACCGACGCCAATATCATGAATATAAGTATCAGCGATGCTAATATCAAGAAGTTGAATTCGCTCAAGCTCTCCTCGGTGCGCACCGTTTCTATGGCAATGCCACCGGGCAGATTGTACCCCGCAATAAGTTGGTCAATCTCGTCACGGTAGCCATTAAGCACATCTTTGGGCAGCTCCTCGCTTTGCGTTATACCATAGAAAATTGTTATTTCTCGTTCGCGATTGACACGATGTATACTCGAAATATCGCGTGTATTTTTTATGGATGCAATTTGTTGCAGTTCGTGCATTCCTCCATTTGCGTCAGGAATCATCACCCGGCGTAAATCATCTATTGTCTTTTGTATGCTTTTTTGCTTTTTTTCCTCCTCTTCGGTGAGGTCTTCTTTTATCACTATCGCATATTCATCATCGGACAATTTAAGATAACTGTTTGTGCTGAGCTCTTTGTTGAGCGAGCTTAGGCCATTGACGATATTCTGTCGAGTAATATTATACGATGCTATTAATATGGGGTCGAAAATAAGATGCACCTCGTTGCGTCGGCCGGGATTGGTAGCCCAATTCCACGCGATAAAATCCATTTCGCGCAAATTGTATCGTATATTATCGGCAACAATATCCATCATGTCAAAGTCGGAGCCTTTGATTACTATGCGCTCGCTATTGTCACCGACGCCCAGCAGTCTCATAAAGCGGTTCATGGTGGATGCGGCACTGTTCTGCCCATTGTTGGATGCTCCCGTTGTTATTCGTATATCTACATTGGGCAGTTGCATCATTTTGCTCAGTTCCTCGACGATGGTCGAAATTGTCCTACCGCTTTTATGATAATCATCATTCAGCACTAATGTTATTGAGGCTGCATCCTCTTGTATGCGACATATAACCTCTTTTTTGTCGGGGAAACTGTCGAGTTTCTCCTCGAGTATTGACACCATTTTATCCGAGTATTCCAACGTGCTTGACGAAGGCATGGTAAGTGTCATATTAACCCTGTCGGCATTTACAGGCTTGCTGCTGTCGCTGTTCATGGACAGCACCATCATCCACATTGAGACAAGCACCACTATGCAGCCGGTTATGCAGACAGCAGGCTTGCGCAGACTTGTCTTCAACAGCACGGTGTATATCTGTATAGGACGATAGTTTATCGACAATTTATCGTGAAAAACACTTTGCCCCTTATTCCTTTTGAGCATTACATACGTGGCCATCGGTATTAACAACAATGCCACCATCAACGAAAATAGAAGCGTGGTGATAATGGAAACACCAATATGCTCGCCTATCAGACGTATGAACACCTCATCGGAAAATACGAAAGGCAAAAATACCGTAATTGTTGTAAGTGTAGCGGCCAGAATAGACTTCCACACCTCGCGCGTTCCTTGCGTAACGGCAACTTCGGCACTTTTTCCGTGCGTAAACAGGCGATAAATATTTTCGAGCACAACTATACTGTTGTCGAGCAACATTCCTATCGCAAGAGCCATTCCTATGAGCGTAAGACTGTTTATGGAAACGTCAAAATAATAGAAAAGGTTGAAGGCTGCCAATATGGATATTGGCATTGATAGTGCAATGAAAAACACCAAATGTATGTTGCGCAAGAAGAACCATAATACAATAATGGCAAGCAGGGCCCCGCTTATGCCAAGCTCCACTACCTGATCGATGTTTTTTTCAATTTCATCGGCCGAATTTGACTGTACTATAAGTTCAATTTCTTGTGGCAGGAATTCATCATTGAGTGCTTCGATACGTTTCTTTGTCCTGTCCGACAGTTCGAGAAGGTTCACTTGTGCATCGTTCACAAGCGTAACAGATATTGCCTCTTTTCCATTTACACGACTGAGCGTCGTCTCTTCCTTCATATCAAAGAAGATGTTTGCAATATCTTTTAAAAATACGGGACCCGGAGCCACTATTACATTTTCTATTTGGGCAATGTGGTCGTAGTTGGCATCCAAATGCACATAGTAACGTATGTCGGGCGAGTTTATATAGCCGAGGAATGTACGTTCCTGATTATATTGCGCAAGAATGTCCCTTATGTTTGCCGGAGTAAGTTTAAGCGCCGACAAGGCCTCTTCGTTTATCTGTATCTCGATAGCTTTTTCGCGACCGCCATATACGTTTACAGCCGCAACGCCATCTATATTTTCAAGCTGAGGTTTAATATCCTTATCGACTATTGCGCGCAACCTGTCCACTCCGCCTGTACCACGCACCTGCAAAGTCATGAAATTGTTGTTCACGCCATTTACATTTGCCCTTTGTATACTCACCGTAAAGCCATCGGGCAATGTGGGAGCCACACTATTCACCCTCTCTTGCAACTTCAGGGTAATATATTTAAGGTTTATCCCTTTTTTAAAATCGACACGTATCTCGCCTTGTCGGTTCCTTGCAGTAGACTCTATATTTTCGACACCTTCTATTGTGCTGATAACACCCTCAAGCGGAATAACTGCCTGTGACTCCATGTATGCAGGGGTTACATCTTTATCAGATGTTACCCTGACAAACAACATTGGCAATTCGGCATTGGGCAACAATTCCACTTTAAGCTGTTTATAGGACACATAACCCAAAAGGGAAATGGCTATAAACAACATACATATTGTTATCTTTCGTTTTATTATGAAATCCATCTTTCGTTTTTTATACTTTAGCTTTTGAACGAGGCTTTCATCTGCTCAAAAAGAGAATACACGCAAGGTATTACAATAAGGCTCAACAGGGTCGAGGATACAAGGCCGCCTATTACAGCTATCGCCATTGGCGCACGCAACGATGCGCCATCGCCAAATGCCACAGCCATAGGCAACAGTGACAGTATTGTAGTGATACTTGTCATTAGAATAGGCCTTATACGTTGCTGCGCAGCCTCGACTATTGCATCGGCAAGCGGCACTCCCTCGTCTTTCAGTTGATTTATTCTATCGACAAGTATGATAGAGCTGTTTACGGCAATTCCCGAAAGCATTATTATACCTATCACACCCATTATATTTATTGTAGTACCTGTAACAAAGAACAGCATTATGGCACCAACCAATGCCAAGGGAATTGTCAGCAATATGGTAAAGGGGTGCAACAACGATTCGAATTGCGACGCCATGACCATATACACAAGCACCACAGAGAGTATAAGAGCAAACATCAGGCCACCCATCGACTCTTGACGTTTCTCCTCTTCGCCGGTGATGTTTATAGTGTAATTTGCCGGTAGCTCTATGACGTCAAGAGCGGCACGAATCTCTTCCGACACTTTGCTGAGCGAATATCCTTCGTCGAGGTTGGCCGTCACCTTTGCTATGCGACTTTGGTTGCGACGGAATATTTCCTTTGGTGCAACATCGCGGCGTATGTCGGCAAGCTCTACTAAACGGAATTGTTTGGAATTGCTTGTGATGACAATATCATTCAGTTGCGACAAGGGAATCTCGGGCACTTTTATCATAATGTCGCGCATTTCGCCTTTGTAGTCCATCTGGCCGGCACTTTTACCCGATAATTGCTCTTGTATCTGACCGATGATGGTTGTTACATTCAGGTTGTTCATACCTGCCATGTCGCGGTTCACGGTAATGACTATTTCGGGAGCACCATCCTCTATTGAATTACTTATGTTGAATAATCCGGGAACATCCTTTACAAGTTCGCTCACCTGTCGGGCGAGGTTGGCAATCTCGTCGAGTTCTTCACCTTTAACCTCTATTACAATGGGGGCATCCTCGCTGCCCATAAGCGCACCCAAAGAGTTGCGGTCCTGCTTAAATGACAATTCGAGCCCCTCTATATTTGCAGTGTTTGCAAACAACTCTTCCATCAACCCCTCGGGGGTATATTGCGATTCGGGCGAGAGTATCACTTTCAACGTTGCAGTATTGTCACCGTCGAAAATTTCGCCGCCCGAGCTGTAACCCGGACCAATGTGGCTGTATATTGTGCAGAGCGAATCTTGCGTAATGGAATAAATAATATTTTCAATCGCCTCGACAGTGGACGCCGTACGTTCGAGACGTGTACCCTCTTGCAACCTTACATCTATACTGAAAGAGTTATTCTCGGCCTTTGGCATAAATTCAGTACCTATGAAAGGAAGAAGACAGTACGTACCTATGACAAGCAGCAACGACAGCCCCACTACCAGCCAGCGTCTCTTAAGAATGCCACGCAACATGTTGGAGTAACCCTCTATTCTTACGGACGAGAAATTCTGGACGTCCTTATCTTTTTTGTTTTTACGGAACATTCTCTCGTAAAGAGTGGGAATTACAAGTATCGCTACAAAAAGCGACGATACAAGCGAAAAGGTTACCGTCCAAGCCTGATCCTTGAACAATTCGCCCGACGCACCATGCAGGTAAACGATGGGCAGAAACACCACAATGGTAGTGAGAGTAGACGCCGTCACGGCACCGCCAACCTCGCTTGTTCCTTGCACCACAGACTCTTTTACCGACAGTCCTTTTTCTTGATTCCTAAACACATTCTCTATCACCACTATGGCATTATCGACAAGCATTCCCGCTCCCAATGCCAATCCTCCCAAGGTCATTATGTTCAATGTAAGGTCGTTGAAGAACATAAGATTGAAAGTGGCAATAATGGATATAGGCATTGCCAACGAAATGACAAGAGTAACCTTCAGGCGACGCAAAAAAAGATAAAGTACTATCACTGCAAGCACTATACCCATAATGGCACTGTCTTTAACCTCGCCTATTGAACTGTTTATAAACGAGCCTTGATTGCTTACAACATCAAACTTATAGCCGGGCAGAGCTTTTTCAATTTCGGCGAATCGTTTAACGACACCCTCTACTGTTTTTACTGTATTGTGCCTCATCTCTTTATAGACGGACAACCCTATACAGCGTTTGCCGTTTATTCGCACAATATTTTCGGGACGTTCATTTTCGAAAGATATTTCGGCAAGGTCTTTCAGATAGATGGGAGCCATGCTTTCCCCGGCTGAAGCCTGAGTTGCTGTGTTTGAGGCATTTGCAGCAGCCTCGGTCTTTTTATAGCTTACAATGATATTACCAAAATCCTCTTCGCTTTTCAGCATATTGACACCGCTTACAATATACTGTTCACCCATTTCAACAACCCGGCCACCCGACAAACGCTGGTTCTCTTCCACTATCTGTTTGCTTATAGCATCAATAGTAAGATTATATGCGGCAAGTTTGTAAGGGTCGGTTTTTATTACAAGGTTGCTTACCTCGCCACCCGAAAGAGTTACATCGGCAACACCCTCTACACGTATAAGCTCGTTTCTGATGTACGAGTCGGCAATCTTGCGCAACTCGTCCATATTGGTCAAATAGTCGTGCGACATTCCGACGAGAATTATCGGGTCGGTATTGGGGTTGTTCTGTGTTATTTCGAGTTTCGTCAGTTTATCGTCCTGCGAAAAAGCATTCATCGCCTTCTGCAAGTCGAGAAACGCCTCGTCCATATCCTTGTTCCATGTATACTCTACTGTCATTTGTGCCATTCCCGCCTTTATAACAGATGACACGGTGAGAACATCGCGCTGACGTATAGCCATCGACTCCATTCTCTTTATAAAGAGTTTTTCAATCTCTTCGGGCGGACGTTCCCCCGCAGTTATATCGACATATAACTTGGGATTGTTCAGGTCGGGCAAAAGATCGACACTAAGCTTGTCGTATGATATTTTTCCCAATAACATTATACCCAATACAGCCATAAGTATGGTTATCGGGTTATTGACGGCGAATGTTATTATTTTTCTCATTATTCAGAAACTATTTTTGAATTTTCACCTTGCTGTTGTCGCGCAGTGTCTCGTATCCTCGAACAATAAGCTGCTCCTCGACTTTCAAGCCGTGCAAAACCTCTACATTGTCATTATCTTCTATGCCTATTCTTATGTCACGCACCTTTGCAAAGCCTTTCTCGGCCACATAGACATATTTGCGGTTCCTGTTGCTCATGACAATCTCTTTGGGAATGACTATTGTATTTTCGGCTTTTTTAACAACAATGTCGGCTTTAACAAACATTCCCGGACGCAGTTTCATCTTTTCATTGTCGATGATGAGTTTACCTTTGAATGTACGTGTTTCGGGGCTTATAGCCGGCGACAATTCGCTAACAACTGCTTTTATGGTGTCGTTGGGAAGGGTGTAGTGTGTTATAAAAACATCCTGCCCTGTCTTAACCTCGTTTATCGCACTCTCGGGAAGATTAATCTCCATTACCATTTTCGAATAGCTCATTATGGAAACGATTGATGTTCCCGAGGCTATCTGCACCGAGGATGTGTGGTGGGGAAGATTTACAATAACACCTGTGAATGGTGCTTTTATGTTCATTTTATCGAGATTGAGTTGAGCATTTTCATAGTTGTACTTGGCATTGGTTATGGCAACCTCGGCGTTCTTTAGTTCGCGCAATGTCACACCACCCTTTTCGCGTATGGCTCTTGTATTTGCCTCTTCTTGCTTGGCTATTTCGAGGCTCAGCCTTTTAGCGTCTATGGCAATATCATTTTCGTACTCTTTATTTTCGAGTTTGACAATAATTTCGCCGGCCATGACTTTGTCGCCAAGTTTATATGGGGCACCCGTACGTGGGTTTCTTTGCAACTTGTATTTTCCGGCCATTTCCGACTTTAATTCTACTTCGGAAACGGAAAGTGTTGTTCCCGACGTGCTGTTATATTTGCTAATGGTGCTTTTACGAACCTCGGTTACCGAAACGGGTGATGCTATTTCGGACGAGCCCCCTTGTTTTTGCTTTTCACAGGCCGTTAATACGAAAGATGCTGCCGCTATCAACAGTATAATTTTATTTATCTTCATGATATTTTTCTTTGTTGGGTGTATATTCAAATGGATTATTTCTCTGTTGCAGGAACAAGGCTCAACGGTATTATCGCCTTGTTATTTTCAAAATCGTAGAGTGTCAGAATTTTCATATTGAGCAACTCTTTCTTATACTCTATGATGGTCGATACATACGACATTTTCTTGTTTGATAGCTGAGTTTGAAATTGGTTCATTTCCATACCTGTAAGCTCACCGTTGCGGTACCTTTCGGCATTGAGGTCGTATGTCAGTTGAGCATTCTTCACGCTTTTTTCGGCTATTGATATTTGCGTAAGCAGATTGTTTAGGTTGCGATAGCTTTTTCTTATCGCTATTTCTATTGCTTTCTTCTCTTCGTCTGTTTCGAGGTTGTGCATCTCTATGGCTATTTCCTGTGCTTTTATGCGTGCTTTTCTCTCGCCCCAATCGAAGATGGGCACATTGAACGAGAGTGCCACGCGGGGATTATTGGTGGGAGTTTTATAAATATCGCCGAGCCTTTCGTTGTCGCCGGTAATACCGATTGACAACGATAGTTCGCCATTGAAACTGTTTGTCTCTTTTATCTGCTTCATTTGCAGGTCGAGCTCGGTGCGCGAAATTTCGCGTTGTTTAAGTTCGAGACGCGAATTCAGCGCGTTTGCAATGGCTTTTCCCAAGTCCACCGCCACCGGTTCGGCCGACACCTGTGCTATAATTTCTATGTTGGTATCAAGATTTATTCCTAACATTTTCTTAAAATCGTCTTTGGCATTTTCCAATGTCACGGCACGGTTGTCCACCGTACTTCTTGCTGTTGCAAGGTTAAGTTCGGCCTGATAGAGTTCGTCTTTTGTGGAGAGGTCGGCATCTACTTTGTTTTTTATTATATTGTAGTTTGCCTCGGCGTCTTTTAGTTCGGCCTTGCTTATTTCCAGACTGTTCTGCGCTGTATATACGTTGTAAAATTGGTTGGTTATGGAATTTTCAAGGTTCAAACGTTGCAATGCGTAGTTTATTAATGCATTCTCATAATCAAGCTCTATATTTTTGAGGTCTAACTTTATCTGGTTGTAACGAAACAACGGCTGCGAGATACTTAGATAGAGGTCGTTGCTGTATGCACTATTGTCGTTGTCTACTCCTCCTGTTATGTTCGACTTATTGTTCTGCCATCCGAAACGGTTGTTGAGCGAAACGGTTGCACCTGTCCAAATGATAGGTTGCGAAATGCTGAAAGTGCCCGATGTTGAGAAGGATTCGTTTGTGTACCATTCTGACAATCTGTTCTCGAAATAGCGGTTCCTATTGTATGTGATAGGGTTAAGCGTCAATGAAAATTTTGACTTCAGTGATGCTCTTTGGGCATTGAGGCTGAATTTATATCGTTTCAGATTCATCAACGCTCTTTGCAGTTCGGGACTATTCTCGACGCTGTAATTGAGTGCATCATAGAGTGTCATGCTTATTTGCGCATTGACATTAATACTTAACAAGCATGCTAATGACACAATCCACATCCATTTGTTTTTTAGTCGTAGCATAGATATATATAGCTTTTGTTTTTACTCGGTGGTTATTTATTACTCTTTTCTTTTTACAAGTTTTACGGCATCGGCCGATATAAGCCTTAATCTTGTCTTGTTCGTAAGGGTTACATACATTGTGTCGCAGGCCACGTCGAATGTTCCGAGCAGTGCCCAGCCATTATCGGCGCGACGCATATTTATTTCGTGTTCCTCTTTGTTGTCGCCTGCCTCGATAATAAAATTATACATCTTACGGTCTCTGTTGTGCCATCCGCCCCAGAAGACTTCTCCGGGCTTGCGCACGTAGTAATATAGTTCGTAGCGCCCATGCTCGGAAATCGGCAGTTTCCATTTTGCATATTCTTCGCCGTCGCCCGAACGAATGACCGCCGCCGAACGAATGGATGTTCCATAATAACCGCCGTCTGTCGTCAAGGTCCATCGCATTGGTGGGTTCCACTCGGCAAAGCCGGAATATTTAAAATCTTCGTCTATGCTTTTTTTCTTTATCCATTCATTTATGAGACCCGAGGGTGGAGGGTCGGAAAGTTCAAAAAGTGTTTCATTCTCATTGTCTACGATTAATCCATCTTCTTCGAGCAAGAAATCCGACGAGAGCGGATACTCGCCTTCGGGTGTAAGCGTTTTTTCGGTCTCTACCTTCCCCGAGTGGGTACCTATTTGCATTGGCAGATTTTTAGAGAACAGCGCTTTGCAGATAAACATGTTCGGCATCTCTTCCCAATGTGTTATTATGCGCTTTGTTTCGTGGGGTCGGAAACTTACAACCCATTCATTAGGTTTCTTTTCGCCGTCGAACGTCTGTTTGTCGCCGTTACGTGTCCAGAAAACAAGTTTCATGTTTACATTTCCGGGATTGTCGGATATATTGGATATTACAATATCGCCCTGAAATATATCTTTTTTTTCTGTTGTCACCTTTGTTACAGTGGGTGTTCCGAACAGGAATTCGGCCACTTCTACCGGTTTTTCCCACTCTTTTAATGTGCTGCGAAGGTCGCAGCCGGCCAACCGGCCGATAGTGTCAAGCATTGTTTCGAACGAGATATTTTCGAACGCATGTGCTTTTACATAATTGAAGAGTGAGTCGCGAAAGGCCGAGACGCCTAATGCTTTTTCGGCACCGAGGAACAACTTTTTTCCCTCTACCTCTATGATGTTGTTCATGATATTGCGCAGCTCAACATCCTTGAGCAGTTCCTTGAACGGACGTTCCTGCAACAGAAGGACACACTTCTCTTCGTTGCTCAATCCGTTTACGTGACGTTGCAGAAAATTATTCCAAAATGGTGTCTTACTTAATCTTATCTCGACAAGCCTGTTGGCCACCGACCACTCCGAGGAGTATATGTTGTACTTGAAATTATACATTTGGGGAAACAGATAGTAGGGGCTTTCTTCAATTGTTACCGACCTGCGCCCCATGCGCCCTTCGTCAAATTTGACACTTCCATTCTGGTCTAACAGCAAGGACTTAAGCATAGAGAATACTTCGGCCTCTATCTGGAGGTTTGTGAGAATTCTGCCACCACGATTTTTATTATGTTCCCGACGGTCTTTACGCCATTTTATGTGCCAATTAAAATCGAATTGCCATAGTCCGAAACCTCTTTCGGGCAGGAACAACATTTCGGGCTGTTGCCTTTCTTGAGAGCGCGTCCACGTGCGCGAGAAACTTGCAAAATGCACCGGCACTTCAACAAAAGAGAAACGTTTAAATGGATAGGATAGTTCAAATTCTTTCTCAATGTCGCGACGCATCTCTTTTATAAGTTTGGGCAATGTATCCTGCAATGAGTCGAAATTTTGTCTGAAGTAGTCGTGTCCTTCGAGGTACCACACAGAGTAGAGCGTACTGTCCGACTCGACTGATAGGCTGCGATAATCACCTATGAGCAACGACAGCGACTGCAAAGGATATTCAAGAGCAAACATGGTGCTTAACGAATCTTCGCTAAGCTCAATGCGGCCTTGCGACACAGGGGTCATTCCCGCATTGGGTGTAACCTTCATGCTGAAATGTGTAAAATAGTTCTGCTGCCAGTCGGGGCTCTCGTCACTGTAACATACTCCCGGACGCGGGTACCAATAGCTTTCGGGAGTGAGCATCGTGAAATCCGCATCTTGAAAAGCGTAACGTTTGCCCATTTTGTATTTGCTCAGCCCGCCGCTCTCCACGAGCAACTCCTCGGGTATATCCAGATAACAGATACGTTCGTCTATCACACCTTCATATTTCAATGTAAAGCAGATTGTATCTTCGGATGTTTTTTCTTCGGGAAATGTAACCTTTACAAGATGCTCTTCACGCTCCAATGCCAATGGAGCGCCACCATACATTGCCTCAGTAATGACAAAGCCGGGATTGAGGGTAAAGGTAAATTGAGTGGATTTTTTTGTTGGACGTCCTGTTATTTTTGTCTCAAAAAACAGTTTTTTACCCTGCTGCGTAACCTCTATATTACAACTGTCGGTCACTATTTTGGGATTACCGACATTCTCATTGTTCAGTGTTATAAGATTGTTTCTGTATGAGTCCTTTTCTGTATAGTTGGTTACATGAAGATAGCCCAAATAGAGGGTCGCAAGAAACACTGTCACTGCACATCCGCCCCAAGGCACAAGTGAATAATGCGAGTTTGGCAAACGACGGAACATCAGTATGCTGAACAATATAAAACTGACGCCCAAAAGCATGTACAACATTCTGTGTATGACGAGCGAAGAAAGGTCGGCAAAGCCGGTGATGGCAGACTCCATCAACGGCACATTATAGCACATGTAGTCGAAAAGATAGTAATATTTATCCCCTATATAATAGATTGTCAGACCTATATAACCCAATAATATTACAAACGTCAATGCCTGATTCTTTATGATGAGCATCAGCATGGTCGAAAGACCTATTATGTATATAAGCGTGGGCAGGTTTATTAAAAGGAAATATGCGAAAAAACTGCCTACATCCACTCCCATACCCAGCTTCGTGTAGCCGCAAACTGCACCCACTGCAATCACCAGAAAATTCAATAACAGAAAGACACGTATCGTTCCCCACATCTTGCCAAGCATATATTCGGCATTACTCAAGGGGCGAACATAGAATATTTCTGACGTATCGAGCTGTTTGTCGCGCTTAAGATACTCCGATGCAAGGAATATTGAGACAATAGCCTGCCCTATGTTGAATGTCAGCATCAAAGAGTAGCCGAGCAGTG